>CAIYPH010000263.1 GCA_903928045.1 uncultured Rhodospirillales bacterium | reverse complement strand
GCGGGCGCCCCTACCGGCGGGGCAGCCGCCTGGCCCGACGCGCTGCCCGCGTCGGCCAGCGGGGCGAGCGGAGATTGGCTGACACTGACGCCACCATCGCGCCCGACCGTCGCGGTCAGGCGATACCAACGCCGCGGATGCAGCTTCTGCCGCACCTCGGCCCGCTGAATTGTGCCATCCGGCCCACTCGCCTCCACCATCGCGCCGCCATCCGGCCCGATGCCGAGCGCGACCTGCCAGGCGCCGATTTTCAGCGCGACGACCCCCTGCCGCCCCTTGCGCGGCGTGGTCGGCCAGATCGTCGCGGCCACCGAGACGCCTTCATGCAGGTCCGCCGGAAGAGCAGCGACATGGCCAAAGCTGCCGAGATACGCGGATTGCGCGATGCCGTCCCGCCGCCCATCGAGCGGGCTCGCCATCACCACCTCCGCATAACCCGGCCCGGCGGGATTGGGGTCGGCGCAGAGATGGCGCACGAAGCGCAGGGAGAACGCACGATTGCCGGCGCTCGAGACCATGAATCGGATCGTGCCGCCCTGCTTCGCACTCCAGCGATCAGTGTATCCGGTGAGGGCGTGCATGGCGGTCTCCTCGTGCGTGAGAGGGCGATGGTAGCGCCGTGAAGCCCGCACGCAAGCCACTGGCCCCGGCGCACGATCCCGCCAATACTCGCGACGGAACGCGGGAGGCTGGCATGGACAGGATGGGGATCGGCTTGATCGGCTGCGGCGGCATCGCCCGCTCGGCGCATCTGCCGGCGATCGCGGCGCTGCGCGAACATGTAGACCTCCGCGCCACCGCCGACGTGGACGCCCATGCCGCCGAGGTCGCCGCCGCGCCCTGGGGAGCCGCCCATTCCACCGACTACCGCACCGTGCTGGCGCGGCCCGATATCGCCGCGGTGATCGTCGCCACCCCCGAATATCTCCACGCCGAGCAGGTCTCGGCCGCCGCCGCCGCGGGCAAGCATGTGCTGTGCGAAAAGCCGCTCGCGCGCACGCTCGCCGAGGCCGATCGCATGATCGATGCCTGCGCGGCCGCCGGCGTGCATCTGCTGATCGGCCATAGCCGCCGCTTCACCCGCCGCTACATGGAAATCCGCGCCGCGATCGAGCGTGGCGAAATCGGCGAGGTGCGGCTGCTGCGCGAGAATGAGCGCCGCTCGCGCGGCCGCCCGCAAATCTGGTGGTCACCGGCGCATTGGACAGGAAATCCGCAAATCTCCGGCGGCGCGCCGATGATCAACGCCATCCACGAGACCGACTTGCTGCGTTGGTTCAGCGGCCAGGAGGCGGAGAGCGTGCAGGCGGAAATCAACGTCACCATCGCCGAAAACCCGGGGGTGATCGATTTCATCAGCCTCACCGTGCGCTTCAAGGGCGGCGCCATCGGCTCGGCCGAGGTGCTCAACAACACGCCGCTGGGCTATCCGGCTTTCCACCAGCTCGACATCTACGGCACCTCCGGCGCCATTCGCGCGCGGGATCATGACCTCACCGGCCTCGCCCGCTTCACCGATGCCGGCACCGAGTATCCCGCGCAGTATGAGATGCTGCTGCACAACCTGCCGGCCTATGCGCGCGAACTCGCCGAACTGGTCGACGCGATCCGCCAAGACCGGCCGCTGGTGATGCCGCCGAGTGAGGCGCGGGCGGCTCTGGCCATCACGCTGGCCGCCATCCGCTCCGCCCATGAGGGCCGCGCGATCGAGATGGGAGAACTGGCATGATCTCACTCGGCATCATCGGCGACGGGCTGCACGCCCAGGCCCTGCGTGGCCACGGAGCCCCGCTCGGTAGCATCCGTCTCGTCGATACGCCCGACCGCTTCTGGCGGGACATTGCCGAAGACACCACGCTCACCGCCGTGCTGGTCGATCTGCCCGGCGAGGCCGGCTTTGCCGCCATCCTCGCGGCGCTAAAGTCCGGCAAGACGGTCATCAGCGGCCCCGCACCCGCCCGCACGATCGACGATCTCGCCCGGCTTCGCACGGCCACCATTCGCGGTAGCGGGACATTATTGCCCTGCGCCGAACTTACCCATGGCGAGGCCGCCCGCCGCGGCCTGGCCGCCATCGCCGACCCCGCATTCGGCAAACTCACCTCGCTCTACATCGCCATCCGCCAACCCCGCGGCCCCGGCGACGTGCTGGAGGACCTCGCGCCGGAAGCCGTCGCCTTCATCAACGCGGCTATTCCCGACGACTTCCCCTCCGTCCGCGTCAACGCCGGCGCCTTGTTCGGCGGGGAACGAGACAGTGCGGTGATCCTGCTGCGCAGCGAGAACGATGTCGTCGTCACCATCGAGCTCGCCAAATGCCTGCCCGCCAGCCTGCCGGCACCCGGCCTCGGCGAGGTTGAGATCGACGCGATCGGAACACAACAAGCCATCCGCATCACGCCAAACGACAGCGCGGTGCGCATCCATCGCGACGACGGAAGCGACGCGCGGCCATGGCTCGATGCCGCGGTGCTGGCGATGTTGCGGAACGTCGAACGGGCCGCCAGCGGATTGCCGGAGGTGGCCGGCTGGCTCCGCCGCGCGGCCCGCAACCGGGCCGTGCTGGCGGCAATCCGAGCGGCAGCGGGCTAGGCCTTCGTCACGTCATAGAACAGCGCCACCCAGCTGGTGCGCGCGAAGTGGTAGCCCTTTTTCTCCGCACGATAGGCCAGCGTCTGCACCTGGTTGTGCACGGAGAGCCACAGCGCGCTGTCCATGATGATCTTCTGCGCCTCGGCGTAGATGGCGTTGCGCTTGGCCGGATCGGTCACGGCGCGGCCCTCGACGAACAGGGCGTCGAGCTTGGGGTCGTTCAGCTGCATCCAGTTGTAGCGGTACTTGCCGGGGGCGGGGATGTTGGCCGAGGAGAACAGGTTCTCCAGGCACATCGGATCGGCCTGGATCCAGCGCACCGGCAGGATGTCGAAGCTGTTGTCGAAGACGAGCTGCTGGTTCTTGGCGAAGGTGATGGTCTCGACCTTGAGCTCCATCCCCACGCGCTTGGCCACGGCCTGAATTTCGACCGCGGTATCCGGCTCCAGCGGCGGGGGCGCGCCGTAGAAGGCGCTGAGGCGCTGGCCGTCTTTCACGCGGATGCCGTCGGGCCCCATTTTCCAGCCGGCCTGTTCCAGCAGGGCGGCGGCCGCCTTGGGGTCATACTTGTACATGTCCTCGCAGCCCGCCCAGTAGCCGGGGGTGGTGGAGGACAGCGCGCCGTAGGTCGGCTCGATCAGGCCGAAGAAGATGTTTTCGCACAGCGCCTTGCGGTCGATCGCCATATGCAAAGCGCGACGCACCGCGACGTCCTTGAAGATGCCGCGGCTGCCGTTGAGCTCCAGCCCGAAGGGGATACCGGCGGCATTGCCGATCATCGTCGCGTAGCCCTTGGTGTCCTTCAGCCGCTTCATGTCGAGGATGGGCGTGACGTCGGAGATGTCGATCTCGCCGGCTTCGAGCGCCGCTACGCGGGTGGAGGCGTCGGGGATGAAGCGGGTGATGACGCGCTGGACCGACGACGGGCCCTTGTTGACGTTATAGCTCGGCGCCCAGTTGTATTTGTCGAAGCGCTCCAGCGTCACCTGCCGCCCCTGTTCCCAGGAGACGAACTTGAACGGGCCGGCGCCGACGGGGGCGCGGGCGAAATCCTGATTGCCCAGCCGCTTCACCGCGGTGGGCGAGACCGGCGCCAGCGTACCCTCGGCGAAGCTCGCGATGGCGGCGCCGAAGGGCTGCTTGTAGTCGACGCGGATGGTGTGGCTGTCGATCACCTTGCAGCCGTCATAGGGGCCGAGTTGAGTGATGGCGCCTTCCGAGGCGGTTTTCGGGTCGGCGATGCTGTCGAAGGTGAACTTCACCGCTTCGGCGTCAAACGGCGTGCCGTCATGGACGGCGGCGTCGGAGCGCAGCTTGAGGGTGACGGATTTGCCGGCCGGCGCCGCCTCCCAGGCGGTGGCGAGGCCGGGGAACAGCTTGTTGGAGCCGTCCGAGGC
>CAIYPH010000262.1 GCA_903928045.1 uncultured Rhodospirillales bacterium | reverse complement strand
GCCACAACGGCGACCCCTCCGGCCGCCGCCTCGATCTGCGCGAAATCCCCGCCGACGCCACCATCGCCGCCGGCCTCGGACTACGGGCCGGCGCGCGGGTGATCCGGCTCGAACGGCTCGGCCTCGCCGATGGCCGCCCGGTCACCCTCGGCACCCATTACTTCTCCGCCGCCCGCTTCCCCGGCCTGCTCGCCCGGCTGAAAACGGCGGTGACCATCACCGAAGCGCTCACCGAGTCCGGCGTCTCCGATTATCGCCGCCTGGTCACCCGCGTCACCGCCCGCCTGCCGCAACCGCACGAGGCGACCCTGTTGGCGACCCAGCGCAACCGGCCCTTGCTGATCACCGAAAGCATCAACGTCGACCAGAACGGCGCGGTGGTGGAGTTCGGCATAACCCGCTATCCGACGCCGCGGGTGCAAATCGTATTCGAAACGTGAGGGACATATGCGGCCAATGGTAATCACGGGCGGCCAGGTGCTGACCGACGGCGGGATGGTCGACACCGAAGTGGCGATCGAGGGCGGCCTCATCACCGCGCTCGGCGCCGGCGGCGGCGCCCGACTCGATGCGCGCGGCCTCCTGGTCCTCCCCGGCATCGTCGACCTCCACGGCGACGCCTTCGAGCGGCAGATGCAGCCTCGCCCCGGTATCGGCTTCCCGATGGACCTGGCGCTGGCCGAAACCGAACGCCAACTGCTCGGCAACGGCATCACGACCGCCTTCCACGGCGTCACCCTCTCCTGGGAGCCCGGCCTGCGCAGCGTCGAAAGCTGGCGGTCGCTGCTCGACGGCCTCGCCGCCCGGACCTGGACCTGCGACATGCGCGTCCATCTGCGCTGGGAGGCCTACAACCTCGCCGCGCTCGAAACCGCCCTGGCCGACATCGCCGCCGGCCGGGTCCATCTCGTCGCCTTCAACGACCACACCCCGGCGATCCTGCGGCGCATGGACGACCCGCTGAAAGCCTCGAAATACAGCGACCGCGCCGGCATGCCGCTCGCCAACTTCCGCGCCCTCGCCGCCACGGTGGGCGCCCGCGCCGCCGAGGTGCCTGCCGGGCTCGATCGCCTCGCCGCCGCCGCTCGCGCTGCCGGCCTGCCGATGGCCAGCCATGACGACGACACCGTCGAAACCCGCGACCATTATCGCGCCATGGGCGCCCGCATCTGCGAATTCCCCATGGCCCGCGCGGTCGGCGCGGCGGCGCGGGGGGCGGGCGATGCGGTGGTGATGGGCAGCCCGAACGTGGTGCGCGGCGGCTCGCATCTCGGCTGGGCCTCGGCGGCGGACCTCGCCGAGGCCGGCATCTGCTCGGTGCTGACCTCCGACTACTACTACCCCTGCCTGCTCCAAGCCGCCTTCATCCTGGCGAAACGCGGCGTGCTCGACCTCCCGAGCGCCTGGGCGCTGATCTCCGCCAACCCCGCCGCGGCCGGCGGCCTCACCGATCGCGGCCGCATCGCGCCGGGCAAGCGCGCCGACCTGCTGCTGGTCTCCACCGGTTCCGGCCATCCCGAGATCGTCGCCACCATCGCCGGCGGCCACATCGGCCATCTCGGCCCGCAGGGCGCCGCACGGCTCACCGCCTGAAACGCAACAGGCCGCCGGGCTGACCCGGCGGCCTGTCTCGCGAATGGCTCCCGAAGTAGGACTCGAACCTACGACCTAGCGATTAACAGTCGCGTGCTCTACCAACTGAGCTATTCGGGATCAGCGGTGGCGGTCGTATAGCGAAGCCTCTCGCGGGATGCAAACCGCGTGATTTGCATCGCCGCCCTTCGCCTGGGGATGGCAATTCACGCTGATTTGCCTATAAGACTGGCTTGACCGAGCTACGGGGTTTCTGATCGCGTAGCGTGGCGATGATGCGAGAGTGGCGGAACGGTAGACGCAGTCGACTCAAAATCGACCGGCGCAAGTCATGGGGGTTCGAATCCCCCCTCTCGCACCATCCCGCCGCGCGGGCCAGACTCGTTCGACGGCCGCGTGACATACAAATTCCCCGTAGTATTCTATTTTTTTGTGTTATTCGTCACCTGCGGCACGAACTGGGGGTTCGCTAGCACGCGCGCGGCGTAAGGGGTGTGGCGGTGTCGAGGACGAATCTACTCACGCGTCTGTTGATCCTGGTGGTCGTCGCTGCCCTCCCGGCGGTGCTGGTCATGGCCTACATCCAGAGCAACCTGCGCAGCGAGGGACGGGAGCGCATCGCCAGCGAGTCGCTGCGTCAGGCCGAACTGCTGAACGCCGACATGACCAGCGTCGTCGAGGGCGCCCGCCAGCTCAGTCTGGCGATTTCGCACTTCGCCAATGTCCGCAACGGCGACCCTGCCTGCAAGGCCGACCTGGAGGGTTTGCGGGGCGATCTCGCTGCCTATGCCGAACTCGCGGTCATCCGCGTCGATGGCCAGATCATCTGCACCACCGACCCCACGGCCCCCCGATTCGCCGATGCCGCTAGCATCGCCCTCGCGCGCGACGTGGCCGCCAAGGGGCGGTTCGATGTTGGCACCTACATGACCGCGACTCCCGCCCGCCCGCCCATCCTGCCGTTGTGCCTGCCCTTCACCATGGCGTCGGGCCAGCAGGCGGTCGTCGTCATCGGCCTCAGTCTCGACTGGATCGGCGGCCATTTGAGCGAGCTGAAGCGCCCGGTCGACAGCACCATCGGCATCGCCGACCGCAATGGCATCACCGTCGCGCGCTTCCCCGACCATGCCCGGTTCGTCGGCAAGCTGTTCCCGCCCACCGTTCGCCCGCTCATCAATGCACCACAACGCGGCAGCGCCACCGTGCTCGGCGTCGATGGCCGGGAGCGCATGATCGCCTATGTCCCGGTCGGAGACGGCGCGATCGGCATGTTCGTCAGCATCGACATCAATCTGCCGGCTGCGCTCGCCGAGCTTGATCGCACCGCGATCCAAGGCACCATGCTGATCGCCTCGGGCGCCCTGCTCTCCCTGGTGCTGGCCCTGTTCGTCGGCCAGCGTTTCGTCCGCCGCCCCACCGAGGCGCTGCTGGCCGCGGCCCGCCGCTGGTCGTCGGGCGACCTCACGGCGCGGGCCCGCCTGCGCGAGTCCTCTAACCCGGATAATTCATCAGCCTTGCCGACGATCGTCGACCGCCAAGCGTCCCCTCAGTTTCTGGTTGTTGCCGACAGTTGTCCATCAGGCCGCTTGACGGTCCGTTGGGCAGGCTTTGATGTCTGGCAGGCGCTGGGGT
>CAIYPH010000261.1 GCA_903928045.1 uncultured Rhodospirillales bacterium | reverse complement strand
TCCGCTCGCTGCTGCTCAGACAAACCGTCAATCGCCTCAAGCCACTTGCGAAATTCCGCGCTGTCCATCGTCACAATCCTCGATACGTCCAAACGATTGAACCTAATATGAACTACGCATATGATTCGCTAATAGAGCCAAGTTTTTTGCTTCTTTTTTCCAAAAATGAAGCGCTTGCCTTCCCTTGCCTTTCGGGATCGGCACACGTTGACACCTCGGGTGCGTCCGCCGCACTTTCTGGCCAACAGATTGAGGGAGTGGCGCGGCCATGGCACATCATGACGACAGTGGTTCGGACAAGCGGCTGCGCAGCCGGCGTTGGTTCGACAACCCCGCGGACCCGGCGCTGACGGCGCTGTATGTCGAGCGTTATCTCAATTACGGGCTGACGCGCGAGGAGTTGCAGGGCGGCAAGCCGATCATCGGGATTGCGCAGACGGGCTCGGACCTTTCGCCGTGCAACCGGCACCATAAGGACCTGGCGTGGCGGGTGCGGGACGGGATTCGCGATGCCGGGGGGATTCCGCTGGAGTTTCCGGTGCATCCGATCCAGGAGACGGGCAAGCGGCCGACGGCGGCGCTGGACCGCAATCTCGCGTATCTCGGGCTGGTCGAGGTGCTGCATGGCTACCCGATCGACGGGGTGGTGCTGACGACGGGGTGCGACAAGACGACGCCGGCCATGCTGATGGGGGCGGCGACGGTGAATATTCCGTCGATCTCGCTGTCGGGCGGGCCGATGCTGGATGGGTGGTGGCAGGGGCGGTTGTCCGGCTCCGGCACCATCGTGTGGGAGGGGCGGAAGCTCTACGCCGAGGGGAAGATCAACTACGAGGAATTCATGAAGATGGTGGCCTCGTCGGCGCCATCGGTCGGGCATTGCAACACGATGGGCACGGCGAGCTCGATGAACTCGCTCCAGGAGACGCTGGGCATGTCGCTGCCGGGCTCGGCGATGATCCCGGGGCCGTATCGGGAGCGCGGGCAGGCCGCCTACGAGACCGGGCGCCGCATCGTGGCGATGGTGCATGAGAACCTCCGCCCGTCCGACATCATGACCAAGAAGGCCTTCGAGAACGCCGTGGTGGCCGCCGCCGCGCTGGGCGCCAGCTCCAACTGCCCGATCTCGATGATCGCCATCGCGCGGCACATGGGCGTCGATCATACGCTGGAGGATTGGCAGCGCTGCGGCGCCGATATCCCGCAGCTCATCGATATGCAGCCCACCGGCCGCTTCCTCGGCGAGGCCTTCCATCGCGCCGGCGGCGTGCCGGCGATGCTGAAGGAGCTGCTGAAGGCCGGCAAGCTGCATGGCGACGTGATGACCTGCACCGGCAAGACGCTGGCCGAGAACCTCGAAGGGGTGCCGGATGGCGACCGCGAGGTGGTCCGTGCCTATGGCAGCCCGATCAAGGAGGCGGCCGGCTACGTCGTGCTGTCGGGCAATATCTTCGACAATGCGGTGATCAAGGTGAGCGGCATCGACGAGGAATTCCGCACCCGCTACCTCTCCAACCCCGACCGACCCAACGTGTTCGAGGGCAAGGCGATCGTGTTCGAGGGGCCGGAGGATTATCACGAGCGGATCGAGGACCCTGATCTGGGGGTTGAGGAGCAGTCGGTGCTGGTGATCCGCAACGCGGGGCCGGTGGGGTATCCGGGCTCGGCCGAGGTGGTGAACATGCAGCCGCCGGCCTCGATGCTGAAGCGCGGCATCAACGCCCTGCCCACCATGGGCGACGGCCGCCAGTCCGGCACCTCGGGCTCGCCCTCCATCCTCAACGTCTCGCCGGAGGCCGCGGTGGGCGGCGGGCTCGCGCTTCTCAAGACGGGCGACCGCATCCGCATCGACCTCAACACCCGCAAGGTGGACGTGCTGATCCCCGAGGCCGAACTCGCCGCCCGCCGCGCCGCCTGGGTGCCGCCGGTGCTGAAGAACCAGACCCCGTGGGAGGAGATCTTCCGCTCCATGGTCGGCCAGATGGGGAGTGGCAGCTGCCTCGAACCGGCGACGATGTATATCAATATCCTGGAGACCCGCGGCGAAAGCCGAAACAACCATTGACGCGCAAGCAAGTGGAACAACGAGGCAGCGAGACAGCGAGAAGGGCGCCGTGTTGCAAGAGCGGGATAAGCTGAGCGATGCGGTGATCGGGCGGGCAATCGAGGTGCATCGGCACCTCGGACCAGGCCTGCTGGAGTCGGCATATGAGGAATGCCTGTGCCACGAATTGGCGTGCGCCGGAATCCCGCACAGGAGGCAGGTCAACCTACCGGTTACCTACAAAGGGCACCGGCTCGACATGGATTATCGGCTCGATGTGGTGGTGCAAGAGTGTCTTGTCGTGGAGATCAAGGCGACGGAGAAGCTTCTGCCGATCCATGAGGCCCAGGTGATTACATATCTTCGCTTGAGCGGAATACCGGTTGGCCTGTTGCTGAACTTCAACGCGGTTGTTCTGAAAAGCGGGATTCGCCGCCTCATGCTACCGTGAACATCTTCTCGCTGCCTCGCCGTCTCGTTGTTCCACTTGCCCTGATTCCCGAAGGACCCGCCGTGCCAAGCCACTGCAATGGAAGCCCCGTCGCTGATACACCGCAGGAAAGCCTGAGGTGATCATGTGCACCTGCGCTTCGACGGGCACTGGAGCCCATTCATGAACAACAGCCGCCGCGTCGTCGAAATCGATCTCGACGAGCGCGCCTACCTGTTCCCGGCGGGCAAGCCGATGACGCGGCTGATATTTGCCGCCGAGGGGCAGGTGATCGATATTGACGGGGTGTTTCCTTTCAACGAGGCCCGAACACCGGCGCGCATCGCTTCGCTCGGGGTGGAGGATGCGCGGGATCTGGCGCGCCGGATGATCGATGCCGTCTACCAGGCGCGCTCGCAGATCGTGGCCTCAGATGGCGCGCGGATTGCCGTCAACGTGCTGTCGAACGGCTATCACCTGCAATTCGGCGATCTCAACCGCTCCACCGAGATATTCCTCGGCACCGGCTGCATCTGGCGGGTCTGCCAGGGCCTGCTGCGCACGATCGATTTCATCGCGCCGATCGAGGCGAACTGACCAACCCAACCTGAGGAGCCCGCCATGGCCCGCCGTCTCGCCGGAAAAACCGCCATCGTCACCGCCGCCGCCCAGGGCATCGGGCGCGCCACCGCGCTCGCCTTCGCAGCCGAAGGGGCGGAGGTCTACGCGACCGACCTCAACGCCGCCAAGGTGGCCGAGATCGCCGGGCCCGGCATCAAGACCGGCGCGCTCGACGTGATGGACCCCAAGGCGATCGCAGCACTCGCGGAGTGGCTGGGGCCGGTGGACATCCTGTTCAACTGCGCCGGCTTCGTGCACCAGGGCACGGTGATGGAGGCGACGGAGGCGGAGTGGGATTTCGCCTTTTCCCTCAACGTGCGCTCGATGTTCCGCATGGTGCAGTCCTTCCTGCCCGGCATGATCGGCAAGGGCGGCGGCGCGATCGTCAACATGGCGAGCGTGGCGAGCAGCGTGAAGGGCATCCCCAACCGCTTCACCTACGGCGCCTCCAAGGCCGCGGTGATCGGGCTGACCAAGTCCATCGCCGCCGACTATGTGAAGCAGAATGTGCGCTGCAACTGCATCTGCCCGGGCACCGTGCAATCCCCCAGCCTCGATGACCGCATCGCCGCCAATGCGGCCGCGGCCGGGTCGCTGGAAGCGGCGCGAGCCGCCTTCGTGGCGCGCCAGCCCTTGGGACGACTCGGCACCCCCGAGGAAATCGCGGCGTTGGCGGTGTATCTGGCCAGCGATGACTCAGTGTTCGTGACCGGGCAGGCCCTGGTCATCGATGGCGGCATTTCCCTCTGATCACCCCTAACCCCAAGGAAACGATACCATGAAACTCCTCCGCTACGGCAAGGCCGGCGCCGAAAAGCCTGGCATTCTCGACGCCGACGGCAAGATCCGCGATCTCTCCGAAGTGGTCGGCGACATCAACGCCAAGACCCTCTCGCCGGCCGCGCTGCGCAAGCTCGCCAAGATCGACCCCGCGACCCTGCCGCTGGTGAAGGGCAAGCCGCGCATCGGCCCCTGCGTCTCCCTGCCGCTCAACTTCGTCTGCATCGGCCTCAACTACGCCGACCACGCCGCCGAGACCGGCGCCACGCCGCCGACCGAGCCGATCGTGTTTCTGAAGTCGCTCGGCGCCTATTGCGGCCCCAATGACGACGTGAAGATGCCGCGCGGCTCCAAGAAACTCGACTACGAGGTGGAACTCGGCATCGTCATCGGCACCACCGCCCGCTACGTCTCGCTCGACGACGCGATGAAGCACGTTGCCGGCTATTGCGTGATCAACGACGTCTCGGAGCGCGAATACCAGTCCGAGCGCGGCGGCACCTGGGACAAGGGCAAGGGCGCCGACACTTTCGGCCCGACCGGCCCCTGGATGGTGACCAAGGACGAGATCCCCGATCCGCAGAACCTCGACATGTGGCTCGACGTTGACGGCAAGCGCAAGCAGACCGGCAACACCAAGACGATGATCTTCGGCGTCAAGGAGATCGTCTCCTATGTCAGCCACTTCATCACGCTGCACGCCGGCGACGTGATCGCCACCGGCACGCCGCCCGGCGTCGGCCTTGGGCAGAAGCCGAAGCCGGTGTTCCTCAAGCTCGGCCAGACCATGAGCCTCGGCATCGCCGGGCTTGGCGAGCAGAGCCAGACCATCATCGCCGCCTGACATCGCGCGGGGCCCGGGCAGCCGGGCCCCGCCGACTTTTGGATGATCGCCATGACCGACCCGGCCCGCATCCGCCGCAACACCATCGGCGATCTGCTCCACCGCGCCGCCACGCATTATGGCGACCGCGTCGCCCTCAGCTTCGCCGGCCGCGACTGGACCTTCCGCGATCTCGATTGCGGTGCCTCGCGCATCGCCCAAGCGCTCACGGCGCTCGGCATCCGCCGGGGCGAGCGGGTGGCCGCCTATGGGCGCAATTCCGACGGCTACGTGCTGCTGTGGCTCGCCTGCACGCGGGGTGGGTTCATCCATGTGCCCGTCAACTACGCGCTGACGGGCGATGAGCTCTCCTATGTGCTGCGCCAATCGGGTGCGGCGATGTTCGTGTGCGACGCCGAACTGGCGGCCAATGATGGCCCGGCCCGCGCTTTGCCGGCGATCCGCCAGCACGGCCGCTTCGCCGGGGGGGAGGGGTTCGATGTGCTGGCCACTGCGCGGGACGCCGCGCTGCCCGACGGGTTCGAAGCGGATACGGCGGAGACCGACGTCGCGCAGATCGTCTACACCTCCGGCACCACCGCCCTGCCCAAGGGCGCGGCGATGACGCACCAGGCGATGATCGCCCAGTACCAATCCTGCATCTACGGCATGGAGTATCGCGGTACCGACCGGCACATCGCCGCGCTGCCGCTCTACCACACCGCCCAGATGCACGCCTTCCTGATGCCGGCGTTGATGACCGGTGCCTGGCAGTTGCTGCTTCCCGCCCCCGCGCCCGACGTGGTGCTGGCGGCGATCGAGCAGCACCGCATGACCAGCTTCTTCGCGCCGCCCACGGTGTGGATCGGCCTGCTGCGCCACCCCGATTTCGACCGGCGGGACCTCTCCTCCCTCAAGCGCATCTATTATGGCGCCTCGATCATGCCGGTGCCGGTGCTGCAGGAGCTGCGCGCCCGCCTGCCCGGCGCCGCGCCCTACAACTGCTACGGCCAGACCGAAATCGCCCCGCTCGCCACCATCCTGCCGCCTGGGGACCATGACGCGCGGCCCGGCTCGGTCGGCAAGCCGGTGCTGAACGTCGAGACCCGGGTGGTCGACCCTGACATGAACGACGTGCCGCCCGGCACCCATGGCGAGATCGTGCACCGCTCGCCGCAGTGCCTGGTCGGCTATTGGGACAAGCCGGAGGAGACGGAAGAGGTGTTCGCCGGCGGCTGGTTCCATTCCGGCGACGTCGGCTATTTCGACGAGGAGGGCTTCCTCTACATCGTCGACCGCATCAAGGACGTCATCAACACCGGCGGCGTGCTGGTCGCCTCGCGCGACGTGGAGGAGGCGCTGTTCACCCATCCCGCGGTGAGCGAGGTGGCGGCCATCGCGCTGCCCGACCCGAAATGGATCGAGGCGATCGCCGCCATCGTCGTGCTGCGGGCCGGCGTGGCGGCGGATGAGGCGGAGCTGCTCGCCCATGCGCGCCAGCATCTCGCCCCGTTCAAGCTGCCCAAGCGGATCATCTTCGTCGATGATTTGCCGCGCAACACCGCCGGCAAGCTGCTCAAGCGCGAACTGCGCCGCATCCATGGCGGCGCCGCGGCGCCCTGGGGCGGTGCGACGGGGTGAACCCACTCCTCGCGCTGATCGCGGCGAGCGCCGCGGTCCGCCTGGTGCTGGGCGCCGCCATCGGCCTCGGGATCGACGAAAGCTACATGGTCGCCGCCGGGCGGACCCTGCAATGGGGGTATTTCGACCATCCGCCGCTGGCCTGGTGGCTCTCATCGGGCATCGCGCATCTGCTGGGCAATGAGAGCGCCTGGGTCGTCCGCCTGCCCTTCGTGGCGATTTTCGCGCTGACCACTTGGCTGATGGCCCGCCTCACCGCCGACCTCTACGGGGATCGAGCAGGGCTGTGGGCGGCGATTGCCTTCAACCTCGCCCCGGTGTTCGGGCTGACCACCGGCGGATGGGTGCTGCCGGACGGACCGCTCGACTGCGCGCTGCTGGCCGCCGGGCTGTGCCTGTATCGCGGGCTGGAGGGGCGAGGCGCCGGCTGGTGGCTCGGCGCCGGGCTCGCCGCCGGGCTCGCACTGCTGTCGAAATACTCCGCCGGACTGGTGATGCTCGGCGCATTGGTGGCGATGCTGAGCGTGCCGGAATGGCGGCGCTGGTTCGCCCGCTGGGAACCCTATGCGGCCGGGCTGCTCGCGCTCGCCGTATTCGCGCCGGTGCCGCTGTGGAACGCCGCGCATGGCTGGGCCTCCTTCGCCTTCCAGGGAGGGCGGGCGGCGGCGTCACGCTGGAATCCGGGTGGGCCGTTCACCGTGCTGGCGGGGGCGGCGGGGTTTCTCCTGCCATGGATCTGGCTTGGTCTGCTCGCTGGCCTGTGGCGCGGCATCCGTAGAGGGCCGGGTGAGCGCGGTAGTTGGCTGCTGGCATGGCTGGCGGTGCTGCCGATCGTGCTGTTCACCCTGATCGCCGTGTGGTCGCGCAACGTGCTGTTCCACTGGGCGATGCCGGGATACCTGTTCCTGTTTCCGCTGCTTGGCGCCCGCCTCGCGGACTGGCGGCCGGAGCGCGCGCGGCGCTGGGCGGTGGCGACCGCCGGGTTGCTCGCGGTGCTCGTCACCGTGGCGGTGAGCGAGGTTCGCTTCAACTGGCTTGCCGCCGTCCGCCCCGGGCTCGATCCAGGATTGCAGGCGGTGGACCTCACGCCGCTGCGAGGCGTGCTCGCCGCGCGCGGCCTGCTGGGCCAGCCGATCGCCGCGGCCTCATGGAATGACACCGGCAAGATCGACTACGCCCTTGGCGGCGTCCCCGCGGTGCTCTGCCTCAACATCGATGCGCGGCAATATGGCATGCTGCCCGGCCCCGCCGCGCGGATCGGCGCGGATATCCTCATCGTCGCGCTACGGCAGGACGAGGCGCGGATTCGTGGCACCTATGCCGGATATTTCGAGCGGATCGACACGCTGGAGCCGGCCGCCGTGCCCTTGGCAGGGCGCGGCGGGATCTCCATTCCGCTGTTCATCGGCCGCGGCTTGAAGCGCTGGCCGTAGGCCCGATCAGGCCAGCAGGAAGATATACATCAAGCCGAGAATGACCACCGAGGCGACGATGGAGAACGTCGTCGCGTTGACGAAGCCATCGAACATCCGCTGACGGTCGGCGGTGAAGGCCTCTTCGGTGACGGGGTTCTGCACGGAGCTGGGCGCGTGGGCCATGGCGGGTCTCGTTCTGCTGGGATCTGTTGGAGCTATCTAGGAGACGGCGGGCGGTGGAGGCAAGGGGTTGCACAGCACGGCACGCGGCGACGGCAGCAATCTCGGCCGTCCGGCGGCGAAATCGGCGAGCACCATCGGGTAGATCAGGTGCTCCTGCGCCAATACGCGGGCGGCGAGTGTGGCTTCGCTGTCGTCCGGCAGCACGGGCACCGCGGCCTGGGCGAGAATCGGGCCTTCATCCATCCCCTCGGTGACCAGATGGACGGTGCAGCCATGTACTTTCACCCCGGCGTCCAGCGCGCGGGCATGGGTGTCGACCCCGGGGAAAGCAGGCAGCAGGCTCGGGTGGATATTCAGCATCCGCCCGGCATAGCGCCCGACGAACCATGGCGTAAGCAGCCGCATATAGCCGGCGAGGCAGACGATCTCGACGCCGGCGGCATCGAGGGCCTCGGCCACTGCCCGTTCATGCGCGCCCCGGTCGCCCTTGAAAGGACGGTGGGGGATGCAGGCGGTGGGAATGCCCTTGGCGGAAGCGGTGGCAAGCCCGCCGGCATCCTCCCGGTTGGCCAGCACCAGCACGATCTCGGCCGGATAGTCGGGCGCGGCGGCGGCTGCCAGCAGCGCGGTCATGTTCGATCCGCGCCCGCTAATGAGAACGCCGACCTTCTTCCTCACACCGGCCATCCCGCCGGCACGTTGACCCGCACGTCCGCTGGGCCTTCGGCGGCTTCGATATGGCCGATGTCGAACACCGACTCGCCATGCCCCTCCAGCACGCGCCGGGCGGCGGCGGGGTCGCTCACCACGCAGACCATGCCGAGCCCGCAATTGAACACGCGCAGCATCTCCTCAGCGGCGACGTTGCCGGTGCGGGCGAGCCAGGCGAAGACCGGCGGCAGCGTCCAGGCACCGGCATCGATCACCGCGACGGTGCCGTCCGGCAGCACGCGCGGCACATTGCCGGTGAGCCCGCCGCCGGTGATATGGGCGGCGGCCTTCAGCAGCCCGGCGCGATGCAGCGCGAGGAGGGACTTCACGTAAATCCGCGTCGGCGCCATCAGCGCCTCGGCGAGCGAGCCGGCGGAGAACGGGGAGGGGGTGGCCCAGCCGGCATTGGTGGTCTCGACGATGCGGCGCACCAGGGAGAAGCCGTTGGAATGCACCCCGGCGCTGGCGAGCCCCAGCAGGGCGTCGCCCGGTGCCACGCCCTTGGGCAGCAGCGTGCCGCGTTCGGCGGCGCCGACGGAGAAACCGGCGAGGTCGTAATCGCCGGCCGCGTACATGCCCGGCATTTCCGCCGTCTCGCCGCCCACCAGCGCGCAGCCGGCGAGCTTGCAGCCCGCGGCGATGCCACCGATCACCCGGCTCGCCTGTTCCACCGAGAGCTTGCCGGTGGCGAAATAGTCGAGGAAGAACAGCGGCTCGGCGCCCTGCACCACCAGATCATTCACGCACATCGCCACGAGGTCGATGCCGACCGTGTCATGCAGCCCGGTATCGATGGCGATCTTGAGCTTGGTGCCCACCCCGTCGGTCGAGGAGACCAGGATCGGGTCGCTGTAGCCGGCGGATTTGGGGTCGAACACGGCGCCGAAACCGCCGAGCCCGCCCATCACCCCGGCGCGGTTGGTCGCCCGGGCGAGCGGCTTGATGCGCTCCACCAGTTCGTCCCCTGCGTCGATGTCAACGCCCGCCGCGCGATAGGTCATGCTGGCCATGGCCGCCCTCGGTGTATACTGGCGCGGTTGATCTGGACCGGGCCTAGGTGAAAGCAAAAGTCGCGACAATCACGCCGCCGGAAGCGGGCGGAAAGAACCATAGCCCACCCCGGCGCGCAATGCGCGAACCCGGAGCGGGTCGGCATGCCTGATACCGGTCGCGCCGCCCCCGCGCATTCAGCCGCCCTGATGACGCTGCCCAACGTGATCACCTTCGCTCGGCTCTGCGCGGTGCCGGGCGCGGTGTACCTGGTGCTGCACGCCCAGTTCATGCCGGCTTTCTGGCTGTTCCTCGGCGCCGGCGTGTCGGACGGGGTGGATGGCTGGCTGGCCCGCCGGCAGGGGCCGTCCTACGTCGGCGCGCTGCTGGACCCGGTCGCCGACAAGGCGCTGCTGGTGACGATGTTCATCATGCTCGCTGCCGTCCATGTGCTGCCGGATTGGCTGGCGATCATGGTGGTGTTTCGTGATCTCATCATCGTCGGCGGGGTGCTGGTGCTGTACCTGCTGGGCGATCCGCCGCAGATCAGGCCACTGCTGGTCTCCAAGCTCAACACCCTGCTGCAGATCATGCTGGTGGCGGCCTCGCTGTTCCTCGCCGGGGTGGAGCGCCACGACCATCCGCTGCACAGCCTGCTGATCTGGATCGTGGCGGCGAGCACGCTGGTCTCGGGCGCCGCCTACATCGTGAAGGCGGCGCGGCGATGAAGGCGCGCATCCGCCAACTCGCGCTGCCGTTCGACCCGGCACCCCGCTTCGAGCCCGGCGATTTCATCGAAGCCGCGTCGAACGCCGAGGCCCGCGCCTGGCTTGCCCGCACCGCGGACTGGCCGCTGGGCCGGCTTGCCGTGTGGGGGCCGCCGGGTTGCGGCAAAACACATCTGCTGCACGGCTGGGCGCTGCGGGAGGGGGCCGAGATCCTGCGCGGCCCGGAGATTGACGCCGAGCTGGTGCCCGCACCCCCCGCGCACCCGCTGGCGATCGACGAGGCTGATGCCACGCCCGAGTACGCCCTGCTGCATCTGCTCAACGCCGCCGGCGAGGCCGGTCAGCCGGTGCTGCTCGCCTCCAACACCCCGCCCGGGCGGTGGGATGTCGCGCTGCCCGATCTCGCCAGCCGGCTGCGCGCGATGACGGCCGTGGCGATTGCGGCGGCGGATGACGAGCTGCTCCGACTGCTGTTCCGCCGCCTGCTGGTGGAGCGCCATCTCGCCGTGCCGGAGCCGGTGCAGGAGCATTTGCTGCGCCATCTCCCGCGCACCCCCGCCGCCCTGCGCCTCGCCGCCGCCCGGCTCGATCGCGCCGCTTTTTCCGCCCGCGCGCAGATCACCCGCCCGCTCGCCGCCGCCGCGCTTGCCGGGTTGCTCGATGCGGACGAGGATGACACTTCAATGACGGATGCTCCGGCCCCCTCGCGGCCGGACAGGAGGGTCGTGTAGCCATGCCGCGCAACAACCGGAATTCCCGCAAGGAGCGCGCCATGAAGCACGACGAGACCGCCCCGCCTGGTGGCGCATCGATGCATGTCGCGGGGGGGGCCGGTGCCACCATCGAAGTGCCGCCGGTGGCGATCGACGCGCGGGACCCCGATCGGTTCATCAACCGCGAGCTGTCCTGGCTCGCCTTCAACCAGCGCGTGGTCGAGGAGGCGGAAAACCCCCGCCATCCCCTGCTCGAACGGCTGCGATTCGTGGCGATCAGCGCCGCCAACCTCGACGAGTTCTACTCCGTGCGCGTCGCCGGGCTGATCGGCCAGGCCAAGGCCGGAGTCTCCACGCTCTCGCAGGATGGCCGCTCCCCCGCCCAGCAGCTCGCCGAGGTCGAGACCCGCGCCCGGGTGCTGATGAACGACCAGCAGCGGGCCTGGCGCAATTTGCGCGCCCAGCTCGCCGATGCGGGGATCGTGGTGACCGAGACCGGCGAATTGTCGGACCAGGATTGCAACTGGCTCGATGCCTGGTTCATGGAGCGCGTCTTCCCGATCCTCACCCCGCTGGCGATCGACCCGGCGCATCCCTTCCCCTTCATCCCCAATATGGGGCTGGTGATGGTGCTGCGCCTGGTGCGCGAGACGGATGGCCAGGGCATGAGCGCGCTGATCCCGATGCCGGCGCTGGTGGAGCGCTTCATCCGCCTGCCCGCCAGCGAGGCCGGGCCGATCCGCTTCGTGCTGCTGGAAGATCTCGTCCGCCTCTCGCTGCACCGCCTGTTCCCCGGCTTCCGTGTGCTCGCCTCCGGCTCTTTCCGCCTGATCCGCGATACCGACGTGGAGTTCGAGGAAGAGGCGGAGGATCTCGTGCGCTCCTACGAGACGGCGCTGAAGCGCCGGCGCCGGGGGGTGGCGATCCACCTCACGGTGAACGCCGACATGCCGGAGGTGCTGCGCGAACTGGTGATCGACGAGCTCGGCGCCAGCAGCCAGGACATCTACGACCAGTCCGGCCTGCTCGGCCTGTCCGACATCTCGCAGCTCATCGTCGATGACCGGCCGGACCTGCTATTCCCGCCCTACACGCCGCGCTTCCCCGAGCGCATCCGCGATTTCGGCGGCGATTGCTTCGCGGCGATCCGCGCGAAGGACATCATCGTCCATCACCCCTTCGAAAGTTTCGACGTGGTGGTGCAGTTCCTCCGCCAGGCCGCGGCCGACCCCAACGTGGTGGCGGTGAAGCAGACGCTCTACCGCACCAGCCGCGACAGCCCGATCGTGAAGGCGTTGATCGAGGCGGCCGAGGCCGGCAAATCGGTCACCGCCATGGTGGAGCTCAGGGCGCGCTTCGACGAGGAGGCCAATATCCGCCTCGCCCGGGTGATGGAGGCGGCGGGCGTGCAGGTGGTGTTCGGCTTCACCGAGCTGAAAACCCACGCCAAGCTGTCGCTGGTGGTGCGCCGCGAGGGCGGCACGATGCGCAGCTACGCCCATTTCGGCACCGGCAACTACCACCCGATCACCGCGCGCATCTATACCGACCTCAGCTTCTTCACCTGCGACCCCGACCTGACCCGCGATTCGGCGCGGCTGTTCAACTACATGACCGGCTATGCGCGGCCGGAGCGGATGGATGCGCTGGCCTTTTCGCCGCTGACCATCCGCGCTTCGCTGCTGGAGCTGATCGACCGCGAAATCCTGTTCGCTGCCGAGGGCAAGCCGGCGACCATCTGGCTGAAGATGAACAGCCTGGTGGACGAGACCCTGATCGATAAGCTCTACGAAGCCTCCTGCGCCGGGGTGCGCATCACCGCGGTGGTGCGCGGCATCTGCTGCCTGCGGCCGCACGTGCCGGGGCTGTCGGAGAACATAAGGGTGAAATCGATCGTCGGGCGGTTCCTGGAGCACAGTCGCATCTCGGTGTTCGGCAATGGCCACGCACTGCCGAGCCGGCATGCCCGCGTCTTCATCTCCTCGGCCGATTGGATGCCGCGCAATCTCGACTGGCGGGTGGAGACCATGGTGCCGATCCATAACCCGACCGTGCATGAGCAGGTGCTCGACCAGATCATGGCGATCAATTTGCGCGACACCATGCAGTCCTGGGAATTGGGCGCCGATGGCGTCTGGCGGCGCATGGCCGCCGGCGGGGCGAAGAAGCGCATCAGCGCCCATGATTATTTCATGACCAACCCCTCATTGTCCGGCCGCGGCTCCGCCGCCCAGGGGGTCGCGGTGCCCTCGCCGGTGCCGCATGCCCGCCGCCACGACCGCATTACACAGGACTGACGTGACCTCCGATTTCCCGAAACGCGCCGCCGTCGTCGATCTCGGCTCCAACTCCGTCCGCCTCGTGGTGTTCGAGGGGCGGGGTCGCAACCCCGTGGCTATCTTCAACGAAAAGGCGGTGCTGCGGCTCGGCCGCGGGCTCGAGACCACCGGGCGCCTGAATGACGAGGGCGTGGCCCAGGCGCTGCAGGTGATGCAGCGCTACTACGCCATCGCGCGCGCCATGCATGCCGATCCCTTCGAGGTGCTGGCCACCGCGGCGGTGCGTGACGCCCGCAACGGGCCGGAATTCGTCGGCCTGCTGCATGACCGCATGCCCGGCGTGCCCATCCGCATCCTCTCCGGCACTGAGGAGGCTGATTTCGCGGCCGCCGGCCTGCTGAGCGGCATTCCCGCCGCCGCAGGGGTGCTGGCCGATATCGGCGGCGGCTCCCTCGAGGTCGTGCGGCTCGATCACGGCACCCGCCAGCAGGCACAGACCCTGAAGCTCGGCGTCATCCGCCTTTCCGAGCGCGCCCGCAACGACCCTGACCGCGCCCGCCAGATCGCCGAGGCCGAGCTGGCCGCCGTCCCCTGGCTTTCCGCCGGCGAGGGGGCCGACCTCTACGCTGTCGGCGGCGCCTGGCGTGCACTGGCACGGATGCATATCGCACGCACCCGCTACCCGCTCTCTTTGGTGCATCACTACACCGTGGCCCGCGACGAGATGCGCGAGTTCACCACCCTGGTCGCCGAAAGCTCGCGCCGAGCGCTGGAGCGCATGCCGGGCGTGCCCCGCCGGCGCGTCGATGATCTGCCCTTCGCCGCCGTGGTGCTGCGCCGCCTGCTGCGGGACACCGGGGCGCGCCGCGTGGTGTTCTCCGCCAATGGGTTGCGCGAGGGCTGGTACATGCACCTGCTCGACCGCGAGACCCGCGCGCAAGACCCGCTGATCGTCGCCGGGCTCGACTATGCCGCACGCTTCAGCCGCGACATCGAACTGCCACCCGCGCTGATCGGCTGGACCGATCCGTTGTTCCCCGGCGAAACCCCGGTGATGCGCCGGCTGCGCGAGGCCGCCTGCTGGATGAGCGATATCGGCAGCCGGGACCATCCGGAATACCGGCCCGAGCAGGCCTTCCTGCGCATTCTCCGCCAACCCGGCATCGGGCTCGACCATCATGCCCGGGCCTTCCTTGGGGTGACCCTCGCCATTCGCTATGAAGCCGAGCCGGATGCAGGCTTCCTCACCGCGGCGCGCAGCCTGCTGTCCCCCTCGGATCAGCGGCAAGCCGAGATCCTCGGCCATGCGTTGCGCCTCGCCTACACCTTGTCGGCCGGGATGACGGCGCTGCTCGCGGGCACGCAGCTGACCGCTGGGCGGAGCCTGATATTGCGGCTGACCGAGGGCAGCGGGGTGTTCGAGGGGGAGAGTGTCAACCGGCGCCTGCAACGCCTGGCCGCCGTCCTGGCGGTGCCGGCGGATACGGAGCTTGTGGCCTAGCGGGCGCGCCGAACACGCGATTGCCGCCTCCGAATCCCCGGTGCTACCTTCCGGCCAACCCCCATCACCGGATTGTCCCCCCATGAGCAGCCAACCCCAGCAGGACTACATCATCGTCGGCGCCGGCTCGGCGGGCGCGGCGCTTGCCGCACGCCTCACCGAAAACCCCTCGGTGCGCGTGCTGCTGCTGGAGGCCGGCAAGGCCAGCCACCCCTATTCCTGGATGCCCGCCAGCTTCGGCCTGCTGATCGACAACCCCGCCGCCAATTGGTGCTTCCGCTCCGACCCCGAGCCCGGCACCCACAACCGCGAAATCCCGGTGCCGCGCGGCAAGCTGCTCGGCGGCTCCTCCTCGATCAACGGGCTGGTCTATGTCCGCGGCCAGCCGCTCGATTTCAACACCTGGGCGCAGTTCGGCAATCGCGGTTGGTCGTGGGACGATGTGCGGCCGGTGTTCCAGCGGATGGAGCATTTCGAGGGCGCGCCTGGCCCGACGCGCGCCACCGGCGGGCCGCTGCGCGTCTCGGTGCAGGATGACGAGAATCCGCTGTATGACGCGCTGTTCGCCGCCGGCAAGGCGGCCGGGTACAAGGGGAATGCCGACTATAACGGCGAGGACCAGGAAGGCGTGGTCAAGACGCAGGTGACCATCTCGGGCGGGCGGCGCATGAGCACGGCGCATTGCTACCTGCGCCCCGCGATGTCCCGCCCCAATCTGCGCGTGGTCACCGAGGCGATGACCCAGAAGGTGATCCTCGAAGGCAAGAAATGCGTCGGCGTGCGCTATGAGGTCGGCGGCCAGATGGTCGAGGCCCGCGCCGGGCGCGAGGTGATCCTGTGCTCCGGCGCCATCGGCTCGCCGCAGATCATGGAGCTGTCCGGCATCGGCAAGCCCGACGTGCTCGCCGCCCACGGCATCGAGGTGCTGCATGATTTGCCGGCGGTGGGCGAGAATTTCCGCGACCACATGAATTCCTGGATCCAGTGGCGCATCAAGGTGCCCGGCGTCTCCTATAATGAGCGGATGGACGGGCTGCTGAAGCGCGGCTTCCAGTTCATGAAGCTGATCACCCAGAACAAGGGCTTCATGAGCCTGCCCTCCGCGCCGCTGCTCGCCTTCCTCAAGACGCGCCCCGACATGGAAACGCCGGATGTGCAGATGCACATGGTGCCCTATGTGGTGAAGGACCGTAAGACGCGCCGCCTGCAGGATTGGCCGGGCTTCACCATGTCCTGCTACCAGCTCCGCCCGGACAGCCTGGGCTCGATCCATATCCGCTCCGCCAACCCCAAGGACCAGCCGGCGATCCGCTTCAACTTCCTCGGCGAGCTCAACGATCGCATCACCATGATCGAGGGCTTCAAGATGATGCGGAAGATCGCCGAGGCCGGGCCGATGGACCAGTATCGCGGCGACGAGTTCCAGCCGGGCAAGGGCATCAACAGCGACGACGAGATCGAGCACTGGATCCGCACCAAGGCCGAGACCGCCTATCACCCGATCGGCACCTGCCGCATGGCCCCGGGCGCCGTGGTGGATGATCGCCTCAAAGTGCATGGCATCGAGGGGCTGCGCATCGCCGACGCCTCGATCTTCCCGACCATGCCGAGCGGCAACACCAACGCGCCGTCGATCATGGTGGGTGAAAAAGCGGCAGATCTCCTTAAGGCTGCCTGAGTTCCGGGCGGGGCGTTCACCCGGCGTTCATCAGTTTATGCGCCGATAGGGGCCTTCCCCTATCGGAGCCGCCCATGTTCGCCACTCTCTCCGCCAAGACCCTGCTGCGGTCCGTCGTCGCCGTGGTTGCGCTGATTGCTATCGGCCAGACCGCGCGGGATGCCTGGACTGCCGCCAACGCCCTCTCGCGGGCAGAGCGCATTCTGCGCGTCGTCGATGTCTCAGGGCCGGTGTTCACCACCCTGATCAACCAGCGGACCGACCGCAGCACCACGGTGCGAACGTGGAACGCGGCCGAGCCGATCACGCCGGCCAACCGGACCTACCTTGCCAAGCTGCGCGACGGCGAAATGCCGGCATTGCGGGCCACGCTGGAGAAGCTCGAGGGCCTTTCCTTTGCGGGGCGGGAACAGCTTCTGCCGGCGTTGCAGCGCTCCGAACAGACGCTGCTGCGCCTGCAGCGCGAATACTGGGATGGTGTCGCGAAGCCGAATTCGGGCCGCCGCCCGGCGCTTTCCGAGGAGTACAACACCGAAGGGATGGCCATGCAGGCCACGCTCGAGTCGATTGCCGGCAATCTGATCAGCGGTATCAAGCTGGCCGACCCCGCGGTGGACCAGATGCTCCAGATCAAGCAGCTCGCCTGGGCAGTCCGCAACAGCGGCGGCGAGGGCTCGCTGCTGATTTCCATTGGTCTCGGCGCCGGTAAGCTGCCTGCCGACGCGCGCAGCCGCTACGCCGCCTTCAACGGCGCCGCCCAGGCCAGTTGGGACGCGATCGAGGATCAGCTCCGCGGCATGCCGATCTCGCCGGCCTTCCAGGCGGCACTCAGCGCGGCCAAGAAGGAGTTTTTTGCCCCCGACTACGCCGCCACCCGCGAACGCCTGCTGACGGCCCTGATCGATGGCGGCAAGCCGGAAATGACGGTGGACGAATGGTCGCCCTACACGGTGCCCAAGCTCGGGGCGACGCTGGGTGTGGCCGAGGCGGCGCTTGCCGAGGCGCATGACCGCGCCCAGGCCGCGCGCGTGGGCGCATGGACGGAGCTGGTGACCAGCCTGGTGCTTCTTGTCGGTACCGTCGCCATCGCGGCCTTCGGTCTGTTCGCTATTGCGCGCCGGGTTATCCTGCCGCTCCAACTGCTGCGCGACGCCATGTCTCGCCTCGCGGCTGGTGATCTCTCGGCCACCGTCCAGCTCGGCGAACGGCGCGACGAGATCGGTGTGCTCGCCGGTACTTTCGCCAGTTTCCGTCAGAGTCTGGCCGATAAGGCTACCGCGGACGAGGCCCAGCGCGACATCCAGGCCCGCACCGAGGCTCGCCAGCACGTCATCGCTCAGCACATCGCTGGCTTCGAGGCCGAAGTCGGTACTGCGCTTGCGGAACTGGGCGGCGCCTCGCGCAGTATGAATCAGGCCTCGGGCGAAATGGCCGAGATTACCGAGAGTGGCAATGTGCAGATCCGCGCCGCCGCCGCCGCCGCGGATGACGCCTCCAGCAACGTTTCCGGCATCGCCGCCGCAACCGAGGAACTCAGCGCCTCGATCGCCGAAATCACCCGCCAGGTCTCCCATGCCGCGCAGATCACCCGCCGCGCGGTAGATGAAACCCGCCAGACCGATGATACCGTGCGCGGGCTGGCCGAATCGGCGGCGCGCATCGGCGAGGTGGTGAAGCTGATCAGCGACATCGCCGGGCAGACCAACCTGCTCGCCCTGAACGCCACCATCGAGGCCGCCCGCGCCGGCGATGCCGGCAAGGGCTTCGCGGTGGTCGCCTCGGAGGTGAAGTCGCTGGCGACACAGACCGCGAAGGCGACCGAGGAGATCGCGAGCCAGATTTCCGCGGTGCGCACCGTCACCGAGGCGGCGGTGACCGCGATCAAGCAGATCGGCACCACCATTGGCGAGGTCAGCACGGTTGCCACGGCGATTGCTGCGGGGGTGGAGGAACAGGGCGCGTCCACCCAGGAGATTGCCCGCAACACCCAGGAAGCCGCGCGCCGCACGCGGGACATGACGCAAACCATCGCCACCGTGGCGGAGGGCGCGGAGGCCTCGCAAGCCAATACCCTGGCCGTCCGCTCGGCGGCGGAATCGGTCGGCACCGGTGCCGAACGGCTGCGCCTGCGTGTCGATCAATTCCTCGACGGCATTCGTGCCGCCTAAGGCTTGACGGGGCGCCAGGTCGGAAAGGCGAGGGGGGCAATTCCCTCGCCTTTATCGCTGTCAGCCGCCGATCGCGGCCGCAAGGCGGCGGGCGGCGTCCGCCGCCAGGGCGGGCGGGGTGGTGGCGAAGCCGATAACTAGGCCGTTGATACGGGGTGGTCCGGTGAAATAGGCCGCAAGCGGGGACACGGCGAGCCCCCGCGCGCGGGCGGCGAGGACGACGGATGCAGCATTCGTTGTATCGGGCAGGCGCAGCACCAGATGCAACCCACCAGGGGCGGCGACCGGGTCAGCGAGCGGGCAGTGGCGGGCCAGCGCGGCCAGGAGGGCTTCGCGCCGGCGGGCATATTCGGTGCGCATGCGGCGGATGTGCGGGCCGAGCCGGCCTTCCCCGATGAAATCCGCCAACACCGCCTGTTGCAGCGTGCCGGGGCCACGATCCCCAAGCCCGCGGGCGCGCACGAAGGCGGTGGTGAGCGGGGCAGGCACCACCGCGAAACCGAGTCGCAGGGCGGGGGCGAGGGTCTTGCTGAAAGTGCCGCAGTAGATCACCCGCCCGCTGCGATCGAGCGAGGCGAGCGGCGGCAGTGGCTTGCCTTCCCAGCGGAACTCCGAATCGCAGTCATCTTCCAGGATCCAGGCTCCGGCGCGGGCGGCCCAGTCGAGCAGCGCCAGGCGGCGGCCGATCGGAAGCGCACCGCCGAGCGGGGTGGCATGCGAGGGGGCAACCAGGGCGAGCCGCGCGGCAGGGGCCAGGGCAATGCCGGCGGCGACGTCGATCCCCTCGGCGTCCGACGGAACCGGGATCAGCATCGCTCCAGCGGCGGCGAGCGCGCCGCGGCCGGCGATGTAGCCCGGCTCCTCCACCCAGGCGGGGTCCCCGGGGTCGAGCAACAATTCGGCGGCGACGCGCAGCGCCTGCTGGGTGCCTGTGGTGATGACGATCTGTGCGGGGTCGGCGAGCAGGCCGCGGGCGGCGGCGAGGTGGGCGGCCACCGCTGCGCGGAGCGGCGCGAAGCCCTGCATGTCCGGGTAGCCCGTCGATTCGGGCGGCAGGTCACGCAGCACACGGGCCGTGGCGCGCGCCCAGGCGGCGGCGGGGAACAGGTCAGCGGCGGGTACGCCGGGGGCAAGGAGCGCAGAGTTTCCGGCGACTGGTCCGGCGGTGGAAATTGGCGTGGCGGCGATCAGCGCGCCGCGGCGGGAAAGCGGTGCCGCGGTTTCGCGGGCGGCGGGGGCGGCGGGCGGGGCAGCATCGGGCAGGTCAGTGGCGACGAAGGTGCCGCTGCCGATGCGCGCGCGGACATAGCCTTCGGCGGCCAGTCGCTCATAGGCCAGCACCACGGTCTGCCGCGCCACGCCAAGCTCCTCGGCGAGGAGGCGGCTGGGCGGCAGGCGACTGCCGGAGGGCAGGGCGCCACTAAGAATTCCGCCGCGCAGCCGCTCGAACACCGCGTTCTGGCGAGATTGGTCTGGCCCTGCCGTGATAATTTGGCTGTTCATTGCGGACCAATCATAGCCTAAGGCAGGCTGACCGCAAGTGAAGGAGACTGCCCCGTGTATCTGCGCCCCGTTTTCGCCGTCGAGGATCAGGCTCGCATCGCCGCGTTGATCGCCGCCAATCCGTTTGGCGTGCTGGTCACCACCGGGGCCGGGGGCATGGAGGGAAGCCATGTTCCCTTCGCCGTGCGGGTGGAGAACGACACGCTGATCCTGGAGGCCCATCTGGCGGCGGCCAACCCCCAGGTCGCGGCGCTCGCCGGCGGTACCGCGCTGGCAATCTTCTCCGGTCCGCACGCCTATATCGCCCCGGGCTGGTATCGCACCCAGCCGGCGGTGCCGACCTGGGACTACGCGGCGGTGCATGTCCACGGCACGCTCGAGCTTTGCGACGGCGATGACGAGACCGCCACCATCCTGCGCACGCTCGCGGTGGGTGACCCGGCGGGCTTCGATCTCGATGCCCTGACCGCCACGTATCGCGCGCAGATGTTCAAGGGAATCAAGGCATTCCGTCTGCGCGCGACGAAGGTGGAGGCGCAGTGGAAGATGAGCCAGAACCGCAGCCGCGAGGATCGCGAATCGGTGATCGCCGCACTGCGCCGCCAAGGCAATGACGCCTGCGCCGACCTGATCGCCGAGACTCTATAGGCACCACCAACGCGGATCGCGGCCAACGGAGGGGTCCCTCCGCGCCGCGACGCACGCTATTCTAGTGAAACCCGGCTGGGGCGATGCGCCGCGAACCGGTTCTAGGAGTCGGGTGTTAGAACCCTTCGCGCTCCAGGCGCTTGCGCTCCATTTTGCGGGCCCGGCGCACGGCTTCCGCGGCTTCGCGGGCCCGGCGCTCCGAGGGCTTCTCGAAATGGCGGCGCAGCTTCATCTCACGGAAGATCCCTTCCCGCTGCATCTTCTTCTTGAGCGCCTTGAGCGCCTGATCGACATTGTTGTCACGAACGAGAACCTGCACTTGGCCGCCTACTCCTCTGCCCGGGCGCGCCCCGACGATCGGGGCGGCAAAAAGGGTCCGGAACGGACTGCCCGTACCGGAAGGCGGGCGCTATAACATGGCCGGACGGATCGCAAAACCCTCAATTCACGCCACAGGATCGCAGCAGCCATGGCCATACTGAAAATCGCCCGCATGGGACACCCGGTTCTCCTCCAAAAGGCCGAGCCGGTGGCGGACCCGACATCACCGGAAATCCGCAAGCTGGTGGCCGACATGTTCGAGACGCTCGACGACATCCAAGGCGCCGGACTCGCGGCGCCCCAGGTGCATGTGCCGCTCCGGCTGTTCATTTTCCGCATTCGCCCGGAGCGGGTGGGCGGCGACGTCGATGACCGGCCGATTGCCAACACCACGGTGATCAACCCGGTGCTGACCTTCCTCGGCGAGCAACGGCAGATCGGCTGGGAGGGTTGCCTGTCCATTCCCGGCCTGCGCGCCGCAGTGCCGCGCGCCTGGCGTATCCGCTACGAGGGGGTGGACACCGATGGCAACCCGGTTGTCGGCGAGGCCACCGGCGCCCACGCCGCCATCGTGCAGCATGAATATGACCATCTCGACGGCATTCTCTACCCCATGCGTATGGCCGGTGCCGATTTCGCCCATTTCGGCTTCATCGACGACCTCGCCAAGGCCGGCCAGCCGGAATTCCGCCGCGCGGCGCCGATCGCATGACGGAGGCGCACGAGGCGGCCGTGCTGGCGGCGGTTTCCGAGGTGCCGCGCCTCGGCTGGGCGCTGGCCGCCGCCCGCGCCGAACCGCCATTTGCGGGCGCGGCGGACCTGCTGGCCGCATTCGCCGCCGTGACCGATCGCTGGATGACCGAGGACGCCGCCGCGGCCGACATGTCCGCCCTGCGCACCACCGGCAGAGTGCGCGCGGTGATCGCCCTGCGGCTTGCCCGTCTGGCGCCCTACCGTGCGGCGTTGCGCCGCGCGGCCGGGTTGCGCCTGCTGCCGCATTTGGCACAGGCGACGGCCCGCGCCGCCGCGGCGACGGTGGACGCGATATGGCATGCCGCGGGCGAACCGCTCGACGATGCCACCCGGCACACCAAACGAGCGACGCTGGCCGCCGTGCTCGGGGCGACGATGCTGTTCTGGCTCCGCGCCGATGATGCCGCCACGCTGGCCTTTCTTGACCGGCGGTTGGCCGATGTCGGCAAGATCGGGAAAATTCGCGCCAGGTTCGGGAATATGGCCCAAGCCAAATCGTCACGCGCCTGACGGCTTCGTGGCGCTTGCCTTCGTGTCACGCGCAGCCTTCAATGCGCCATAACCAAATTGGGGGACCTCAACATGCGTAAGCTTATTCTTGCCGGCATCCTCGCCGCTTTCGGTTTTGCCGGCGCCGCACAGGCGCAGACCGCCGATGCCGCGATCGCCGCGCGCAAAGCCGGAATGGACCTGCTGGCGTCCGCCACCGGCGCCGTGAAGCGCACGGTCGACGCCAAGGCCACCGAGGTGAAGCCGCTCAAGGGCACCGCCGAAGCGATGGCCGCCTGGGCCGCCGCGTTCCCAGGCCTGTTCGTCGCCGGCTCCGACAAGGGCGCCACCAAGGCCACCGCCGAGGCATTCTCCGACAGTGCCGGTCTGCAGAAGGCCGCAATGGCCCTCAATGCCGCCGCGTTGAAGCTTGCCGCCGCCGCCGATGCCAATGATGCCGCCGCCTTCGCGGTTGCGTTTGGCGAGGTCGGTGGTGCTTGCGGCGGGTGTCACCGGACCTATCGCCAGCGCTGACCCAGGCTTACCGGCAACACCCGGGTGGCGCCGAGCCGCCCGGGTGTTTTCGTGCCTGCTCCAGCACGCCTAGCCTGCCAGCCGCCGTTTCAGCGGTAGCAGGCCAGAAAGGCAGTCGAGGGATTGGCGATATCGCCGATTTCCGCGGCCCCGCGATCGGGTGACGTGCTTGCCGCGCGCCAGGGCTGCAGGCCCTGCTCCGACAGAAATGCCAGGGCCTCGCTGGCCTTGACCGCGAAATTGATGTTTTGCGGAATGTCGCCGCCGGTCATCTGCGCCACCCGCGCGGCGTTGAGCTTGCTGGTAACAATGCCGACGACGTTGCCCTGCGAATCGAGCAATGGCCCCCCGGAATTGCCGGGCTGCACGGGCGCGCTGATCTGGAAGTGGAGCGGATTGTCCCGCAGGCCCGACAGGGCGCTGATATTGCCGGTCGTCAGCGTCGGGCCGGAGGAGAGCAGGCCGGTGAGCGGGAAGCCGTAGGTCACCACCTGATCGCCCCGGCGCACCGGCGGCGTCTCACGGAAGGAGAGCGGCGGGCCGAAGCCATCCGGCACGGAGAGGATGGCAAGGTCGCGCCGTGCATCGGCGGGCCCGATGCGGGCGGGCACCGTCTGGCCGGCGGAGTTGCGCGCGGTCATCCGCGAGCAGCCCTGAACCACATGGGCATTGGTCAGCAGGCGACCGGGGGCGACGACGAAGCCGGTGCCGGTCGCGTTGGGGCGGCCGCCGGGCGCCGGGGCGGTACGCGGCGCCGGCGCCTCGTCCGCACCGAGCGGTGGGGGCTTGGCGGCGGCGGCGGGGAAGGCCACAAGGGCGAGGAGCAGGATCGCGCGGCGCATGATGGGCCTATGTGGCTCGGGCGGGGTGTGGATCAATGGGGCATCACTCTGAGCAGGGGACTCGGCATGAAAGGCATGTTCATCGACGCAGGCACGGAGCTCGCCGACGTCTATCATCAGGTTGTCCTCCCCGATGATCCGCCGGTGACGCTCAACCCGGCTGGCGATGTGGCGCCCGGGGACATTCCGGCGCTGCTGGCCGGCATGGATTTCGTGCTCAACGATCATACCCAGATGCCGACGGCGACAATGCGGCAATGCGTGGGCCTCAAGCACGTTATTTTCCTCGGCACCGGCGCGCGCAGCTACATGAACCCCGACGAACTCGCGGAACTCGGTATCTCCGTCCACATCATCAAGGGCTATGGTGACACGGCGGTGGCCGAGCACGCGATCGCGCTGATGTGGGCCGCCGCGCGCGATATTGCCTTCATGGAGCGCGGCGTGCGGACGGGCGGCTGGCCCCGCAGCGAGGGCATGCAGTTGACCGGCAAGACCATTGGCCTGCTCGGCTTCGGTGGCATTGCCGCCGAGGTGGCACGGATCGCCGCGGGATCGGGCATGCGGGTGCTGGCGTGGAACCGGACGCCGCGCACGGCGCCCAACGTGACGTTCGTGGACCTCGATACCCTGCTCGCCGAGAGCCAGGTGTTGAGCGTGCATCTGCTTCTGAACGACGAAACCCGTGGCTTCCTTTCGGCCGAACGGATCGCGCGCATGCGGCCAGGTGCGCTGCTGATCAACACCGCCCGCGGCGCGGTGATTGATGAGGCGGCAATGATCGCGGCCCTGCGCAGCGGCCATATTCGCCATGCCGGCCTCGATGTGTTCGACGTCGAGCCACTGCCGTCAGGCCATGAGCTGGCAATGCTCGACAACGTCACGCTCACGGCACACAGCGCCTTTCGAACGCCGGAGGCCAGCGAGACGCTGATACGGCGCGCGCTCGATATTGCCCGCGGGGTTGCCGGGATCGCGCCGCCCGGGTGAGGTGTCCCGCCGTCAATCTCCGGTGAAACACGCGCGATTTCGGTGAGTTAACCCGGCCAACCCCGGAGGATCGATTGGTTCGCCGGGCCTTGCGTGGCAGCATCGCCGTGGCCGAGCGGAGGGGGCCGCGAGATGGTGACGATTCCGGCGGGCCCGACGAGCTACACCCTGAGCGCCAGCGGCGTCACCGCCACCAACGCCGGTTCCCGCGGTGGCGTTACCTTGTATGGCGTCACCGTCACCGGCACCAATGACACCGTCATCAACACCGGCACGCTCCTGGGCAACCAGGCCGGCATCTCGCTGCTCGGCATCAACGACAGCGTCACCAACCAGGCCGGCGGATACATCCATGCCAGCGGCTCGGGCGGTTTCAACGGCGTGCTGTTTCCTGCTGCCAGCGGCTATCCCGGCCTCGTCGTCAACGCCGGTCGTATCGCCGCGGGGCCGGCGGGGACCGCGGTGGTCGAGGGGTACGGGGGCACGGTCATCAACCTCAGCACGGGAACGCTGAGCGGGTCCGGCATCTATATCGCCAACGCGGCCGGCACGGTGGTGAATTCCGGCCTCATCCAGGGCGGCAGCCGCTATGGCGCCATCGCGCTCTATGCCGGCGGCAGCGTCACCAATTTCGCCGGCGGCCGGATCGTCGCGGGGGCGGGGACCTACGGGATTCTCGTCACCGGTGGCGCGGGGACGATCACCAATGCCGGCACGATCGCCAGCGCCTTCGCCGGTGTGCCCGCCGTCACCTTGCCGGCCGGTTACGCGAACCGGCTGATCTGGCTGCTTGGCGGTGTGGTGAGCGGCACCATCGATGGCGGCAATGCGCCGGGTTCATCGGCCGTCACAACCCTGGAGCTCGGTGCCGCGGCTGATACCGGAACCCTGACCGGTCTCGGCACGGCGATCATCAATATCGGGAGTGTCACGCTCGATCCCGCCGCCAACTGGGTGCTCGCTGGCAGCAACACCCTGGACCCTCAGAGCACGCTGACCGACAGCGGAACACTCACCAATATCGGCATGCTCGTGAATAACGGGCGGATCGAATTGGGCGCCGTTCCGTTCGACGCGGGCAGTGTCTCGGGCACCGGCACCATCGCGTTCGGAGCCGCGGGCGGTGAGGTGGTGGCCTTGGCAGGGGCGACCACCAACACGCTTGCCAACGTGACGATCGGGCAGACCATCGCGCTGCTCGATACGGTCGTCACCGATCTCAGCCTCCTCGCCGGGAACCGGCTGCGGCTGACGCTCATCGACAGCACCACCATCGACCTGCAACTCGACCCCGCCCAAAACTTCGACGGCGCCTTTTTCAACCACAGCAGCCGGGGTGCCGATAGCCTCATCACCGAGAGCACGCTTCCATGCTTCGCGCAGGGCACCAGAATACTAGGCGTAGGAGGCGAGGTGGCGGTCGAGGAACTCGCCATCGGCGACGAGGTGATCACAGCGTGGGGCGCGACGCGCCAGATCATCTGGCTCGGCCACCGCAGGGTTGATTGCGCGCGGCACAACGCGCCGCCTGACGTTTGGCCCATTCGCATCGACGCCGGCGCATTTTCCCCCGGCGTCCCGCGCGCCACCCTCCGGCTCTCCCCGGACCACGCCGTGTGGATCGACGGCTTGCTGATCCCGATCCGCTACCTCGAGAACGGCACGACCATCCGCCAGGAGCCCGCCTCCACGGTCACGTATTGGCACGTCGAGCTCGATG
>CAIYPH010000260.1 GCA_903928045.1 uncultured Rhodospirillales bacterium | reverse complement strand
CGCCGGGTCGGAAAGTCGAGGCTGCTTAGCGAGGCGACCCGCGGTCTGGCCCGCATCCTGTTCCAGGCCACTCGGGTCCCCGATGTCGTGAACATACGCGACTTCAAGCAGGCGGTCGCCAAGACTCTGGGATCGTCGGCGATCCTGGATTCGATCGACGACTGGGAGGCGCTCCTCCACTACATCGCGCGGGAGGCGAAGGAGAGGTTTCCGGGCCTCGTCGTCGCGATCGACGAGTTCCCCTACATCACCGATGGCAACCAGGCAGTGCCCTCCGTCTTCCAGAGGTTCTGGGACAGCGATGCGCCCGCGGCGGGAAACCTTAAGCTCATCCTGTGCGGATCCGCGATCTCGCAAATGGAAGAGCTGCTTGCCGAACGCAACCCGCTCTACGGGCGGCAGACCATGACGATGAATGTGCAGCCGTTGCCGCTGCGCGATGCGGCCGAGTTCTTCCCCAACTACTTGGTCGAGGACAAGCTCACGGCCTTCGGGGTTTTTGGCGGCATGCCGCACTACCTGAGCGCGTGCGATCCTTCGTCGACCCTAAGGGACAACCTCGTCCGGCTGCTCCTGACCGAGACCGGCGCCCTGTTCGACGAGCCCGACAAGATGCTGATCGCGGAGCTTCGCGACACCAAGGTCTATTCCGGCGTGCTCGCCGCCATGTCTGAGGGGTGCAACACTAGCAAGCTGATCGCTGATCGGATCGCGTTGTCGACGCAGGACATCGCTCCCTACTTGAAGCGCCTGAGCCGGCTGCGGCTTGTCCACGCGAGCCGCTCGCTCGACGCGGACGAGCGCGCGCGCAACATACGCTTCGCAATCGAAGATCCCTTGATCGTGTTCTGGCACGATTTCGTCCGCCCTAATCTAGCGGCGATCAACGCCGGCTTCGGCGGGCAGGTACACGACAAGGTAGTTGCGCCATCCCTGTCCGAATACATGGGACGCTCGTTCGAGCGCATCTGCCGGTCGCACGTCGCCCTCCATGCCAACGAGCAGCTTGGCATGCCGGCCCGCGTGATCGGCCAGATCTGGGGACATGCCGACTTCGACATCGACGTCGCCGGCCAGCTCATCGACCGGACTTTCTTCTATGGCGAATGCAAGTGGCGGTCGGCCCCGATCGATCTCGGGACCATCTTCAAGCTGAAGGACCGCGCGGAAAAAACCAGCTACGGCAGGGGCCATCCCGGCAAGCAATTCTTGTTCTTCAGCCGCTTGGGCTTTCGTCCGGAGGTCGTCAGCCTGGCGGATACCGACGCCTCGATCCATCTGGTGACCCTCGACGACCTTCTCGTCCCCCGAACAGCCCCGGAAGACATCCCAGCGGCGACCGGGAGGTCGACCTGAAGCTGCGTCCCGCTTCGCGCATGCGAGACGCAGAGATCCACTTCCCGCCGTATCCCGGATATGGTATGCTATAGCTATGGGTCAAAAAGAACGAATTCTTCGCTATCGATTGACCGGCGCCGCTGCGGGTCTGGTGCGCGTGGAAGTTCTCGTGCCCCCTTCGGGACGGCAGCGGATACTGGACGAGGCCGCCAGACTTCGAGCCCTTGCTAAGGGAAACCGGTCTCAGAGGTCGACGGTGACCGCAGATGGATAACACCGATCGCGCCGCTCCCCGGCAGCGTGTGGCTCTCGAACGGGCTGCGATGGCGCTGGCCGCTCTGGCGGACGAGGGGCTGGCCGGCTGGGTCGTCGGGTCGCTCGCGCGAGGTCGGTTCAACGACTATTCGGACGTCGACTTTGTCGTCGACTGCGATCGATCGCGGGAATACGATGCCT
>CAIYPH010000259.1 GCA_903928045.1 uncultured Rhodospirillales bacterium | reverse complement strand
GTGTAAATCTTCCGTCATATGTCATATCCCGATGCGATTGACCCCGATTGACTGGCGTTCGGCCTCGGTCATGCCATTGCCATTGCGCCCCCAGCTGACTCCCTCCCGTAGCACACGGGCGGGAATACCGGCGGCGGCGCATGCGCGGGGCACGGTGCCTTTCACCAAGGCGCGCGCCCCGATGATGCTGCCCATGCCGATCAGCTCGCAGTTCAGCAGCAGCGCATCCTGCCCGAGCCAGACATGCCGCTCGATCACGGTGTCGCAGGCCGGGCGGTTGATCTGCGCGCCGGATGCAAGGTCGTGGATGGCGTGCATATCGTAGTTGCGGATCCAGACGTCGTTGGAGATCAGGGCATCGTCGCCGATCACGCAGCTCCGCCCGTCACCATCGAGCTCGATTGACAGCCCGACCGCGGTTGCGCCCTGGCCCCAGAACAGCAGCTGGTTGTCCGACCGGAGCAGGACCTCCGACAATTGGACGTAGCCGTCGGCGATGTCGTTCATGATGATCAGGCAATCCGAACTGGGCATGCGCAGCGAGGCGTTGCAGCTGCCTCGCCAATCCCGGTTGTCGATGGCAATCACATTATTGTGGCCCGTGGACGCAACGCGGACATGGCCGAGCGGCCGATTGGGGGCGGTGACCAGGATGATCGGGTCCCCGGCGATGACTTCGATCCCGAGATGGCGGAGCTGAGGGTCGTCGGCGGGCAGGATCACGTAGTCCCGCTCGTTGATCTCGGCGCGGTCAAGATCGGTGATTTCCGGCCGCAACCAGCCTTCCAGCAAGGCTTCGGTGGTCGGTACGAGCGATTCCAGCATGTTCCCCTCCACGTTCCTTGGCCGGCGCGGTACGGCAGCGGCCCTGGATAGCCGCTGTCGCCGCGTCGCGCCACGCCCTGGTGCGATGGTTAATTGTTACTTAGTGAAATCGAGACAATGTGATTGACGCGGACAGGGCCGTCAGCGCATCAGGATTGCCCTGGCCGCGCCGCGCTGCCATTTTGCGGCCTGCGCCAAACGATCGGGAATGAGGTTGAGATGCGAATACTACTGACCGGCGGTTGCGGGTTCATTGGCTCCGCGGTCATCCGCCATGCGATGCGTGCAAGCGATCATACCATCGTCAACGTCGACAAGATGACCTACGCCGCCTCCGAGGATGCGCTGGAGGCCGCGCGCACCAGCCCGCGCCACACGCTGGTGAAGGCCGATATCGCCGATCACGCCGCGATGCGCGAAGTCTTCGCGACCCATCAGCCGGACGTGGTGATGCATCTCGCCGCCGAGAGCCATGTCGATCGCTCGATCGACGGGCCGGGCGCCTTCATCCACACCAATATTGTCGGCACCTACACACTGCTCGATGCTGCCAAGGAATATTGGGCGGCCCTGCCGGCGGATCGCAAGGCCGCCTTCCGCTTTCATCACATCTCCACCGACGAGGTGTTCGGCGCGCTGCATGTCGGCGATGCGCCCTTCACCGAGGAGACGCCCTACGATCCGCGCAGCCCGTACTCCGCGAGCAAGGCGGCGTCGGACCATCTCGTGCGGGCCTGGAACCACACTTACGGGCTGCCCACCCTGGTCTCCAACACGGTCAACAACTACGGGCTGTGGCAATTCCCCGAGAAGCTGATCCCGCTGGTGACGCTGAACGCACTGGAGGGCAAGCCGCTCCCGGTTTATGGCGACGGCTCCAACATGCGCGATTGGCTCTATGTGGATGACCATGCCGAGGCGCTGCTGAAGGTGGTGGAGCAGGGCCAGGTTGGCGCCACCTACGCCATCGGCGCCCGCCAGCCGCGCACCAATCTGCAGGTGGTCAAGGCGATCTGCGCCGCGCTCGATGCCCGCATCCCCGACCCCGCGGGCCCGCGCGAGCGGCTGATCACCTTCGTGACCGACCGGCCCGGCCATGATTTCCGCTACGAGATCGACCCCTCGCGCGCTGAGCAGGCCCTGGCCTGGACGGCGCCGAATGATTTCGAGACCGGGCTTGGCAAGACGATCGACTGGTACATCGCCAACCGCGCCTGGTGGGAGGGCATCCGTGCCGCCCGCTATTCCGGCCAGCGGCTCGGCACGACGAAGGCGGCTTAGTCCATGAAGGGCATTCTCCTCGCCGGCGGCTCCGGCACGCGGCTGCATCCGATGACCATCGCGAGTTCCAAGCAACTCCTGCCGGTCTACGACAAGCCGATGGTCTATTACCCGCTCACCGTGCTGATGCTGGCCGGCATCCGCGACATCATGGTGATCTCGACACCGACCGATCTGCCGCAGTTCAAGCGCCTGCTCGGCGACGGCTCCCGCCTTGGCTGCCGCATCAGCTATGCCGAGCAGCCGAGCCCGGACGGGCTGGCCCAGGCCTTTCATATCGCCGCGGAGTGGATCAACGGCGAACCCTGCGCCCTTGTGCTCGGTGACAATTTGATTTTCGGCGACCATCTCTCCCGCGTCTTCCAGGCCGCCGCCAAGCGCCCCTCCGGCGCCACCGTTTTCGCCTACCATGTGCGCGACCCCGAGCGGTACGGCGTGGTGAGCATGGATGCCGACGGCAAGGCGCTCGAAATTGTCGAAAAGCCGGCCAATCCGAAGTCCAACTGGGCGGTGATCGGGCTGTATTTCTACGATGCCCGCGTCACCGAACTCGCCCGCAAAGTGAAGCCCTCCGCCCGTGGCGAGCTCGAGATCACCGATCTCAACCGCATGTATATGGAGATGGGCGAACTCAACGTGGAGCGCCTCGGCCGCGGCTGCGCCTGGCTCGATGCCGGCACGCCCGACAGTCTGATCCAGGCCGGCACATTCGTGCAGACCATCCAGTCTCGCCAGGGGATGCTGGTCGGCTGCCCGGAGGAGGTCGCCTTCCGCATGGGCTGGATCGATGCCGACCAACTGCGCACCCAGGCCGCCGCGCTGGGCAAGACCGAGCTGGGCCGGCTGCTCACCATGCTCGCCAATGGCGAACACCAATAGGTTGATGTCATGAAGGTCGAACCGCTCGCCATCCCCGAGGTCATCCTCGTCACCCCTCAGCGCTTCGGTGACAAGCGCGGTTTCTTCTCCGAGACCTGGAACCAGGCCCGTTTCGCCGCCGCCGGCATCCCTGGGCCCTTCATCCAGGACAACCACTCGTTGTCCGAAAAGCGCGGCACGTTGCGCGGCCTGCACTGCCAGATCGGTGACTCAGCCCAAGGTAAGTTGGTGCGGGTGCTCAAAGGGTCGATCTGGGATGTCGCGGTCGATGCGCGGCGCGGTTCACCCACCTTCGGCAAGCATGTCGCCGCCGTGCTCTCGGCCGAGAACTGGTCGCAGCTCTGGGTGCCTGTCGGGTTCCTGCACGGCTTCGTCACCCTCGAGCCGGATACCGAGGTGCAGTACAAAGTGACCGGCGGCTATTACGATACCAAGGCCGAGCGCGGCGTGACCTGGAACGACCCTGATCTCGCGCTCCCCTGGCCGGTCGATCCCGCCGAAGTGCTGGTCTCCGACAAGGATGCCAAGCTGCCGCGCCTCGCGGAGTGCGATCCGTGGTATTGAACGCCGGCCCCATCCTGGTCACCGGCGGCTCCGGCCAACTCGCCACCGCGCTGATGGCCCGTGCCGGGTCGCGCAACCTGGTGCTGGCGGGGCGTCCGGATTTCGATTTCGACCGGCTGGACGCCATCCCCGCCTTCCTGCGCGCCACAGCGCCATCGCTCATCATCAACGCCGCCGCCTATACCGCGGTCGACAAGGCCGAGAGCGATGTCGAGGCGGCCTATCGCGCCAACCGCGACGGGCCGCGTCTGCTCGCCGAATATGCCGCCGCTTCCGGCATCCCGCTGATCCATGTCTCGACCGACTATGTCTATGACGGCGACAAGGGGTCCCCCTATGTCGAGACTGACGCCACCAACCCCACCGGCGTCTACGGCGCGAGCAAACTCGCCGGCGAGGCGGCGGTGCTGGCAACCGTCGCCCGCGCGGTGATCCTGCGCACCTCCTGGGTTTACAGCGCGACGGGCAGGAACTTCGTGCTGACCATGTTGAACGCCGCCACCAAGACGAACACCCTGCGCGTGGTGGCCGACCAGCACGGCTGCCCCACCGCGGCCGGTGATCTCGCGGCCGCCATCCTGCGTATCGTCAACCGCTTCGCCGCCAGCGGCTGGCAGGATTACTACCGCGGCATATATCACGCCGCCGGCAGCGGGGCGACCACCTGGCACGGGCTCGCCACCGCCGTCTTCGCCGAGGCCGCAAAGCACGGCCGGCCGCTGCCCAGTGTGACCCCGATTGCCACCGCGGACTGGCCCACCCCCGTGCGCCGCCCGCCCGACAGCCGGCTCGATAGCATGAAGCTCGGCCGGGTGTTCGGCGTCGCTCTGCCGGACTGGCGGATCTCGGTGGCGCGGACGATCACGGAATTGTTCGTTACACGTTAAAATAGCGACGTCACGCGGGAATCGGTGTAGCATTTTTAACCATGTTGCAGATTCTCCCCGAAAATCGTGTGGCGATCCTGCTCTCCACCTATAACGGCGAGCGTTTCCTGCCGGCCCAGCTCGAAAGCCTGCTCGCGCAGACCTTCGAGGAATGGACGCTGTACTGGCGCGATGATGACTCGAGCGACGCCAGTATCGCGATCATGGAGGAATTCACCCGCACCGCCGGGCAGGGCCGTTGCGTGCGTGTGCAACTGGTCGATAAGCGTCTCCATGCGCCCGGCAGCTACCTCGCCATGCTCGGCGCGGTGCGCGACCGTCTCGCCCACAGCGACCTTATCGCCTTCATGGATCAGGACGACGTCTGGCTGCCCGAAAAGCTGCAGCGGGGCGTTGACGCGTTGCGCGCGCTCGGCAACGCGATTCCCGCGATGTACTGCGCCCGGCAGAACCTGGTCGACGAGGACCTCAACCCCATCGGGATGTCCCAACCGGTGCTGCGCTCCACGCGCTTCCCCGCCGCGCTGACCCAGAACGTCACCACCGGCTGCACCGTCCTGCTCAATCAGCGCGCGGTGGGCTTGGTCGCGGCGAGCCATCCGCCGCCCGCCAGCGTGCATGATTGGTGGTGCTACATCGTAGTCACCGCCGCCGGTGGGCGCCTGCTCACCGATGACACCGCGACCATGCTCTACCGCCAGCACGGCGCCAATATGATCGGCGCGCATCACACCATGAAGCGGCGGGCCGTGGCCGCCTTCCGCCGCGGCCGACAGATCTACATGACGGTGCTGCGCCAGCATGTCGCTGCCCTGCTCGCCCAGCCGCATTTGCTGAACGATGCCGGACGGGCCAAGGTCGAGGC
>CAIYPH010000258.1 GCA_903928045.1 uncultured Rhodospirillales bacterium | reverse complement strand
CTGATCATCCTGATCTGGGCCTCCATGCTGCCCTTCTACACGAGCTTCAGCTGGGCGGCCTTCGCCCGCATTTCGCCGGACAATTACAAGAATGTGCTGAGCTCCTCGCGCTATATCGCCCTTCTCTCCAACACCTTCGTCATCGCGCTGGTGACGGCCACCGCCGTCATGCTGATCGCCAGCCTCACCGCATGGCTCAGCGTGCGCAAGGCGCCGGGCGCGGGGCTCCTCGATCAGCTCGCCACGACGCCGCTCGTCTTTCCCGGAATCGTGCTGGGCGTGGGCGTGATGCAGCTCTTCCTCACCCTGCCCATCGGCGTCTACGGAACCATCTGGATCATCGTCTGGGCCTTCGTCATCAACTACATGCCCTATGGGGTGCGCTATTCCTTCGCGGGCATGTTGCAGGTGCATCGCGAGCTGGAGGAGGCGGCCGCCGTCTCCGGCGCCTCTTCGGTCACGGGATTCCGGCGCGTGGTGATGCCGCTGCTCTCCCCCTCGCTCATCGCGGGATGGCTCTTCATCTTCCTGCTGTCGACGCGCGTTCTGTCCCTGCCCGTGCTGCTCTCCGGACCGAGCTCCCAGACCATGGCCGTGGCCATGTTCGATCTGTGGGGCAATGGTCAGGGGCCGGAACTGGCCGCCCTTGGCCTGCTGTGGAGCCTGGCCATGACCTGCATCGCGCTGATCTTCTATTTCATCGCCCGCCGGTCGGGCGTGGGGCTGCAGGGTCAGGGTTGAGCGCTGGACCTTTGCCGCGCGCGCCGTTAGGAATTAGGTAGTCCAGTTCCTGAACCCCGGAGGTTGCTGCATTGGCAGTCGAGCGCCGCGTCATCGTTCCCCTGATCGTCGCCTGCGCCCTGTTCATGCAGAATCTCGACTCGACCGCGCTGGCGACCGCCCTGCCCTCCATCGCCGATTCGCTTCACGAAACGCCCCTGCGGCTGCATCTGGTCATCACCTCCTTCATGCTGTCTCTGGCCGCCTTCCTCCCGGTCAGCGGCTGGGTGGCGGACCGGTTCGGCGCGCGCACCATCTTCCGCCTCGCCATCGCCATCTTCACCCTCGCCTCCATCGCCTGTGGCCTGACCAACAGTTTCGAGACGCTGCTGCTGGCGCGGGTGGTGCAGGGCGCGGGCGGCGCCATGATGGTGCCGGTGGGCCGCCTCATCCTCGTGCGCTCCGTGGCGAAATCAGAACTCATCTCCGCCATGGCGCTGATGGGCATGCCCGCCCTCATCGGGCCGATCATCGGCCCCCTGCTGGCGGGGGTGCTGATCACGGTGGCCTCGTGGCGCTGGATCTTCTGGATGAATGTGCCCATCGGCATTCTCGGGATCATCCTGGTGAGCATCTTCATCGAGGATGTGCGCGAGCCCGATGTGAAGCGCTTCGACTGGCGCGGATTCGCGCTCTCGAGCCTTGGCCTGTGCGGCACGCTCTTTGGCCTCGACGCGCTCTCCACCCATCACTCGGCCGATCCGGTGGCCATCGCCGCGCTGGTCAGCGGCCTCATCGCCATGGCGCTCTATGTGTTTCATGCGCGGCGGGTCGACAATCCCATCCTCGACCTCAGGCTCCTGAAGTTCCCCACCTTCCGCGTGAGCGTCACCGGCGGCTCGTTCTTTCGCATCGGGGTCGGCGCCGTCCCCTTCCTGCTGCCCCTCATGATGCAGCAGGGCTTTGGTTATTCGCCCATCGAGTCAGGCCTGATCACCTTCGTCTCCGCCGCCGGGTCCTTCGGCATGCGCACCATGTCGAAGCAGGTCCTGCGACGCTTCGGCTTTCGCAAGGTGCTGATGTGGAACACCCTGATCGCGAGCTTCTTCATGGCGCTGTGCGGGCTGTTCAGCCCGGATACCAGCCGCGCCTTCATGATGACCGTCATTTTCCTGGGCGGGGTCTTCCGGACCCTGCAATTCACCGCCCTGAACACCATCGCCTTCGCGGAGATAGAGGGGCCGCTGAT
>CAIYPH010000257.1 GCA_903928045.1 uncultured Rhodospirillales bacterium | reverse complement strand
TTGCACGGCAGAGCGCCGCAGCATAACGTCCAAACCAGCAGCGCTCGATCGGCCAATTTCAACAGAGATCGGGACATCCCCCGAGTTTGTGGCTGACCGTATCATAGACGACGTTGAGCTGATTGTTGCTGAACGCCGACTTGATGGCGGTCTCGAGGTTGCTCATCGTCCAGGCCGGGTCGACGGTGATGGTCGCCACAGCCCCCTCGCGCCCGATCACCTGAATATCCGGCAGATTGGTGCTGACGCCGGCGATCGCCTTGGCGGTCAGCGGCACCGTGCCATTGCTCGACGCGGTCACCACCACCGGCAAATCGGCGAGGCTCACATCGGTGGTGCCGTTCTGCCCGTCCCCGATGGTCGGGCCACCCGGCTGGTTCACGTCGCTGCCCAGCGGATTGAGGCTGAGCCCCACCGTCATGTTCAGCAGCACGCTGGACGCGACCGACAGCGTTCCGTTGGTCACCGCGAGATTGGCGACGTTGCCCAACTGCAGGTTGAAATCCACCCCGGTCGAGATCGTCGGCAGGGTGAATTGGTGCGAGAGGCTGAAGGTGATGGCGTTGGTATTGCCGTCATAGGCCAGGCCCAGCTCGCCCAGCAGCGTGGTCCCGAGCGTCACGGCATCGGCCGGCGTCGCCGGCACGGTGTCGTAGCCCGGCAGTTGCAGCAGCTCGGCGAGCTGGATGCCGAAGGCGCGGATGTTGGAGAACAGCGAACTGCCCTTGGGGCTCGACACCGTGATCTTGGTCGCCGGATTGGAGAGCGCGTTGCCGTCCTTGTCGAGCGTGAGCGGCCGCAGATCCAGCGCGCCGCCGGCGTTGAAGGCCTGGACGAAGCCCTTCAGGTTGCTGGCATTGATCGCCGCGTTCACCGCGGTCACCAAATTGTTGACGCTGGCGATCGGTTGCGCCACGCCGTTGCCGTCGAGATAGGTCGGCGCGAATTTCAGCGCCGAGACCTTGCCGTTGTCGAGCGTGAGCTGCAGCGCGATCTGGGCCGGCAGGTTGGCGAGCGCGTTCGTGCCGATCGCCGTGCCAATCACGTCGTGCCCGGCGCCGGCGCTGACCTGCCCCTCGGTGAAACCGACCGCGCCAACGGTGGCTTCCAGCGGCTGGATGATCAGCGTGTTGAACGAATTCGCCAGATCCGTGACCTGGCCGATCGTGGTGCCGTTGGTGAAGGGGATCGGGATATCGAGGCTCGGCACCTGCGACAGCGTGTCGAGATAGGTCCCGACCTTGCCCAGTTCGTTGGCCAGATCGCCGGGCAGGAAGGTGTTGAGGTTCGTCGGATCGAAGCTCGCATTCCCCGTCGCCGTCTGCAACGCCGAGACCAGCGCCGCGGTCGGGATCACCTGATCGGTGCCGACCTCATGGCCGGTCACCTTGATATGGACATCGGTGCCGATGGTCGCGATGCCCGGAATCGTGTGACCCTCGGTGAGCAGCAACGGAATATCCACCAGCGGCGTCGCGGATATGCCGTTGGTGTTGCCGCTCAGCGCCACGGTCGTCAAAGCCCCGCCGCCCGTCAGCGATGCCGTGCTGCCACCGCTGATCGCCGAGGCGTCGGCCGCCAGCGTTGCGCCGCCAGCCGAGAACGTCGAGGCGGTCATCGTGCTCGCGACGTTGACCGGCACCGGGTGCGCCGGATCGACCGTCAACGCCAGGATACCGACGTCGAACTCCTTGCCCGACAGATCGGCCGTGGCATGGAAGCTGGTGGTGAAGGACGCGTTGTTGAGATGGAACCCGGCCTGCTCCTGCGCCGGGGTCGGCGAGCTCCCGAGATTGAACTGGTCCATCGTCACGGAGAACGAGAACGTATAGTTCGTCACCAGCGTATTGCCGGTGCTGTTCGGCACGCTGATGCCGAACTTGCTGACCGAAGGCCCGAGATTGAAATCGAAGCTGGTGGAGACCTGATCGGTCAGGCTGAAATTCAGCGTCGTGACGTCGGTCTCGATGGTGGTGGAGGTCGCGGCGGTGGTGACGAAACTGCCACTCACGACGCCGTGATGCTGCGGGTCGTCAGTGCCAAGAATATTCTGCAAGTTCGTCTGCAGCACCGAGGCCAGCGTGCCAACGTCGTTCAGATCCGACGACAGGCTCGACGCCGAGAGCTCCTGCTTGATCGCACCGATCACGGTGTTCTCGAAGATCTGGTGGATCTGCGTGATCCCGCCGGCGGTGGTGCTCCCATTGGCGCTGATCAACGCCGCGGTCTGCGACATCGCGCCGACCGTTTCGAGCCCCTTGAGCACGGTTTCCAGGTTGGTAAGGTTGTCCTGCACGGCATGCAGCGCCGCCTGGCTCACCGGCCCCGCGGAGAGCAGCAGGCGCGGCTCAAGGCTCTCGATCACCATCGAAGCCCCGCGCGCCTTCTCAGCCTTACTTTTCTCAGCGCGACGCATCGCACGGTTCAGAAGTGCCATTTTTGGCGAATCCCTACCCCTTAAGGGACAAAATTTAGTCATTAAACGAATCCTGACCCCGATTTGCTGAAAGATCAAGCCGTGGAGGAACGTTATTCGCCGGATTGACGGCTTTCTGCGGCGGGCGCGCCGCATGCCTGCCATCTTGCCAATGCGCCGGCGATTCGCGTACCCGAAGGGGCAATTCGACGCTGTGCGGGAGCGACATGACGGACATCATCGACGCGATCGACCTCGCCATTCGCGACGCCACGGACCTCCATCTCGCCGGGCAGAGCCAGGAGGGCGAGATCGTGCTGCAACGCGCCTTGTTGCTGCACCCCGATTCAAGCGCGCTGCGCAACGCCTGCGGCGTGATGCAGGCCAGCCAGGGCAAGTACCATGACGCCGTCGCCAGCTACCGTCGCGCCTTGGCGGTCGATTCGCCGCCTCCCGCGATCTGGACCAATCTCGGCAACGCCTTGACCCGGCTCGGCCTGTCCGAGAGCGCAATCGGCTGCCATGACATCGCCCTCGAAGCCACGCCCGGCGATGGCGGCCTGCATTACAATCGTGGCATTTCCCTCGCCGAGGCTGGCCGCCATGGCGAGGCGGCGCTCGCCTTCACCACCGCCCTGCGGCTGGCGCCCGACCATGCGATGGCGCGCTGGGATCGCGCGCGCTCCTACCTCCACCTCAACAACCTCGCCGCCGCCTGGCCCGACTACGAAGTGCGCCTGGAGAACGGCCTGGTCCCCCTCCGCGCGGCGCCCGGCCGGCGCTGGAATGGCGGCCCCTATGCCGGGCGGCGCCTGCTGCTCCTGGCCGAGCAGGGCTTTGGCGACATGATCTGGGCCTGCCGGTATTTGCCGATGGTCAAGGCGCTCGGCGGCGAGCTGATCGTCGAATCCCCGCCGGAGCTGGTCGAGCTGTTCCACACCCTCGGGGTTGCCGATCGCATCGTCCTCCAGGGCGACCCCCTGCCGGACGCTGACGCGCACGCCTGGCAGTGCAGCCTGCCCGGATTTTTCACCCCCAGCCCCGAGCGCATCCCCGCCGCCCCTTTCATCAAGCCGGACCCCGCCCGCATGGCCGCCCTGCGCCCGGTGATCGACCAGGCCGGCGATCGCCTGCGGGTCGGCATCGTCTGGTCCGGCAGCACCACCTTCGTGCGCAACGCCGAACGCGCCCAATCCCTCCGCCGCTTCATCGACGCCTTCGATCAGCCGGGCGTGCAGCTTTTCAGCCTGCAAAAAGGCCCCCCCGAAGCCGAGATCGCGCGCGACGCGCAGGGTTCTGGCCTCATCGACCTCGCGCCGCACCTGCGCCATTTCGCCGATACCGCGGCCGCCGTCGCCCTGCTCGACCTCGTCATCATGACCGATACCGCGGTGGCCCACCTCACCGGCGCGATGGGCCGTCCGGTCTGGGTTCTGCTCGGCCGCAACGCGCATTGGCTCTGGCTGCAGGAGCGCGGCGACAACCCCTGGTATCCCGCGATGCGCCTGTTCCGCCCGCGCGGGGATGGTGACTGGTCGCATGTGTTTGACAGCGCGGCGGTGGCGCTGATGCAGCGGGCGAGGAGGAAGTAAGCGCTGCTTTTTTGGAAAAAAAGAAGCAAAAAACTTCTGCCCTCTTGGCATGTACCGCTCCCAACCATCCCGGGATGGCAAGCCAACGGCAACGAAGTGCCAAAACGTTTTTTGGTTCTTTTTGTTCACAAAAAGAACGCCTTAACTCCCTCCTGCGACGCCCAATACTCCACCAGAGCCGGCAGATTGACCTCGATCGCCGAAACCCCCGCCACCGGCAATCTCGCATCCCCATCCGTCCAGCGCAGCTCGCCCTCCAGCGCGTGCCATCCCTCGCGCGCTTGGGCGAGATCGATCCGCTTGCCGTCGGCGCGCAGCAGGTCCACCGCCACGCCGAGCCGCCGCCCATCGGGGTCTCCGGGCCTCATCTCCGCCGGCACCGCGCGGCGGGAGCGCAGGCGTAGCCGCCGCGCCGGGGCGGGCAGCCTGAACCGCCATAGCCGGCCAATCCGCACGCCCTCCGTCACCCCACCATCCGCCCATAGCGCCGGCGCCGGGTCGTCCGTGCGCACGAACCCCATCGCCGCCGCCCGCGCCAGCAGCCGCGCCTGCGCCGCCAATACCTCGGCGCCCGCCATTCGCAACGGCGCGCAGGCCGCCCGCCGCCACACCGCCTGGGCATAGGCCGATCCAGCCTCGCGGCCATCCGCGAAGGCGCCGCGATTGCCGGTGTCGAGGTAGCTCTCCGCCGGCAGCCCCTCGGCGAGGAGCACGTCGTGGCGATCGAGTTCGACGTGGTGGTACGTCACCCAGCGCACCCGGCACTGCGCGATGGTCGCCCCGTTCAGCAGATAGCGCACGGGGATCAAAACCCCGCCGACGTACACCGCGTGATCGGGCGACAGCATCACCGCGCGACGCGGAATCCCCGGCCCGAATGCACCGGCGGCGATGCGGACGGGCATGACGTCGGCCGGACGGGCATGCCCCGCCGTGCGCAGCGTGCGCCGCCCGAGCCAGCGCACCCGCGCGGCGCCGCCATGGGCGAGCCGCACTTCGTCACCGACGCGCAGCCGCTCCACCGGCACGCTGCCGCGCGGCGTGTCGATGCGGGTGCCGGCGGCGAAACACGGCACCACCTGGCCAAGCCCGCCGATGGCATCGAAGGCGATACCGCCAGCGCCACCCCCGCCTCCGCCACCGCCCAGCGAGTTCAGCCCCGTCCCGGCATTCCCCGCGCCGCCCCCCGCCGCCGGTAGCCACAGGCTCCCCGCGGTGACGGCCAGCCCGCCCAGACCGCCGAACGCGCCGAGGCCGCCGCCCGGCCCGTTGCCGGACTGGCCGTCCACCGCGTCCATGCCAGGCCCGCCGCCGATGCCGCCGGTGCCGCCGAAACTCGGTGTCGGCACCCCCTCGGCGGTCAGCGCCCCGCCGCCATAGCCGCCATCACCACCCGCGCCTGCTGTGGCGGTGACGTTGCTGAAGACGAGATTGGCGGTCACCAGCGTGCCGCCCTCGTTGAAGATCGCCCCGGCCGCGCTCCCCCCGCCGCCGCCCCCGCCGCCGCCTTTGCC
>CAIYPH010000256.1 GCA_903928045.1 uncultured Rhodospirillales bacterium | reverse complement strand
GTTCTTTTTTTCAAAAAAGAACCGCTTCCTTCCTACTCATTCGCCTGCAACTTGCGCAACGCCTGCTCAAGGTCGGCAATCAAGTCGCCGGGATCTTCCAGCCCGACATGCAGCCGCAGCATCGGCCCGCCGAAATCTCCGGTGCCGGCGGTGCGCGGCATGGTGCCGCTGGGCAGTGCGAGACTTTCGAAGCCGCCCCAGCTGGCGCCCATGCCGAAGAGTTGCAGCGCCTCTGCCACCGCGTCGATCCGCTCCGGCGCGAAGCCGGGCTGGAACACCACACCGAACAGCGAGCAGGCGCCGGTGAAGTCGCGCTTCCAGATGTCATGGCCACGGGCGCCGGGGAGGGCGGGGTGCAGCACTTCCTTCACTTCTGGCCGGTTGCGCATCCACGCGGCGACTTCGAGGGCCGACTTCTCCTGGCGTTCCATCCGCACCGCCATGGTGCGCACGCCACGCAGCGCCAGCCAGCAATCATCGGGGCTGGCGAACATGCCGAGCTGCCCGTTGGCGGCGCGGATGGCGGCCCAGTCCTCGGCGGTGTTGACGGTGATGGAGCCCAGCAGGATGTCGGAATGCCCGCCGACATACTTGGTCAGCGCCTGCATCGAGACGTCGACGCCTTTGGTGAAGGGCTGGAAGTGGAAGATGCCCCAGGTGTTGTCCATCAGCACCTTTGCGCCCCTCGCGTGGGCCACTTCGGCGAGGCCGGGCACGTCCTGCACCTCGAAAGTGTGGCTGCCGGGGCTCTCGGTGTAGAGCACCTTGGTGTTCGGCCGGAATAGCGGGGCGATGTCAGCGGGCGTGATGCAGGGGTCGTAATAGGTGGTTTCCACGCCCATCCGCTTCAGCATGGTGTCGCAGAAGCTGCGGACGGGGCCGTAGACGGAGTCGGGCACCAGCACATGGTCGCCGCTGCCAAGATAGGCGAGCAGCGGCACGGTGCAGGCGGCGAGGCCGGAGGGGACGATCTTGCAGCGCGTGCCGCCTTCGATATCGGCGATCACGTCCTCCAGCGCCCAATGGGTTTCCGAGCCGCCGAGCCCGTAGGTCATCACTCGCTCGGTCGGGGCCTTGGCTGCATTGTCGCGCCGCTGCTGCATGGTTTCAACCAGCACGGTGGAGCCGCGATGCACCGGCGGGTTGACGAAGCCGTGCACATGGGTGCCGGCGCGGCCCTTGTGGGAGAGGCGGGTGTAGATCGAATGCTTCTTGTCGTCGGTCATGTCAGCCGGTCTCCACGGGAGTGTCGGTTCGTCCGCCCCATTCCGTCCAGGAGCCATCATAGACGGCGCCGGCGGGCAGGCCGGCCTGGGTCATCGCCAGGGTAAGGATGCAGGCGGTGACGCCCGAGCCGCAGGAGGTGACGACGGGGCGCGACCCATCCACCCCGGCGGCGGCGAGTTTCTCGCGCAGTGCGGCGGGGGGGAGCATGGTCTGATCGGGGGCGAGGAGGGTGTTGTAGGGCAGGTTGGCGCTGCCGGGGATGTGGCCCGCGCGGATACCCGGGCGGATTTCCGGCACTTCGGCGCGGAAGCGGTTGGAGGCGCGGGCATCCAGCACAATTTCGGCGTTGCGCGCGAGATTGCCGATGAGATCGCCGACGCCGCGCAGGCGCTGCGGGCGGTAGGCGGGCAGGAATTCGGCCGGGGTGGCGGCGGCGGGATCTCCGGCTTCGCTGGCGCGGCCCTCGGAGAGCCATTTCGGCAGGCCGCCATCGAGGACAGACGCCTTGTCAT
>CAIYPH010000255.1 GCA_903928045.1 uncultured Rhodospirillales bacterium | reverse complement strand
GCCTTCGGTGGCCTCCTCGGCATGGCCGGCGGCGCCTGGCTCGGCGGCCTGCTCTACGATGCCTTCGGAACCTACGCGGTCGCCTTCGAAACCGGCGTCCTCGTCAACATCGCCAACGTCGCGCTGATCTTCTTCCTGGTGGTGCGCCAGCATGGGCGACGCGGCGCGCGCGCGGTCGTCGCCGCATAAAGCAAGCAAGCGGTCGCTTTTTTGCAAAAAAGCTACGCAAAAAATGCTACCCGTTGGCGCGTTGTAATCCGCGCGCCTATCAGCGCGGCTTCCGCTCTAGTGCGCGTTCCCCAGCACGAAACTTGTCCCAAATCCCGAGCTGACACCGGTCGACGTCACGCTCAAGGCGATCTCCAGGTTCAGCTGACCGCCAAAGCTGCCGAGCGCGCCAAGGGTGATCGCGTGATCCGAGAAATACGCCTGCGCGGCGGTCGCGGTCGAGAAATCCACGTTGATCCCCGGCACGCCGTTCTCGGTAACGGTGAAGTGGATGTCGCGTATCGTCGCGCCCCCGGCAACCGTCGGGGCGAACAGGCCAAGCACGAGCGTCCCGGGGGACCCGATTTGGGTGAGATCGGCGATCAGCGTCGCATTGCTCGTGCTCGTCTGATACGCGCCGCCGGCGCCGTGGCTGTGGTGATTCTCAAGCTGCCCCGTCGCCAGGAACAACGGACTGCTCGCGAATGCGCCGGTCAGCCCCGCGGAGCCGGCAAGCGCGGAAATCACGTCGCCCGCTGCCGGCAGCCCCGTCGCCACCGCTTGGGTCTCAACGTCCGTGCCAGATGTTTCCACCCGCGCCGCGCCCCCGATAACAACTCGGGCCTCGGCCTCGGTCTTGCCGCCAACCGCGCCCGATACCTTGCCGGAGATGGCGCGGATGATCCCATCCACCGTGCCCGTAAAGGCACCGGCCAGCACCGCACCGGAATTGCCGTTGCCGAACGCTTCCGCATCCGCCGCGCTGCCCGACGCGCCGGCGGCATTCGCCTGGCTCAGCACGCTGTCGCCGGTCGCGGAACTGATCGCCAACGCGGCGCCTGGCGCGCCATGAAGCGTCCCCTTGCCGCCATCCCCGGCCGCCGCGATCGCGCCCGCGCTCGCATGCGCGGTCCCCGCGACGATCACGGTCGCCGTCGCCGCCCCGCCGGCACCGCCAACACCCGTGCCGGAGTCCCCGCCCTTCCCACCATTGGCCGTCAACTGCCCGGAAATCGCCGTACCCGCATCGGTGGAGGTGAGGTCGAGCGTCAACAGCGCAGACGCATCGCCGCCCGCGCCACCAGTGCCGGTGTCGCTCTGTCCGCCATCGCCGCCCGTCGCCGTTTCCGACAAATCAACCGAAGTGCCGGGAGGAGCCTCACCCCGCGCGGCGTTGCGCAACACGCTCGCCGCCCCAGCGCCGCCATCGGCGCCATGGAAGCCGGCGCCGCCGGCCCCGCCGATCTGCAATACATCGGCATTCATACCCGTATGCCCGTTCGCGGTGGCGGTACTGCCCCGCGCCTCGCCCCCCGCACCGCCGTGATTGCCCACGCCGGAGCCGCCGCCGCCTTCGCCGCCCACCGCCGACGTATAGGCCGAACCCCAGGCAGACGCCGACGTCGCCGCCGATCGCGCGCCATTGGCCGTGCCGCCATCCGCGCCATTGCCGAACGAATCGGGGGCGGTGGACACCATGCTGCCGCCGGCCCCTCCCTGGGCAAAGACCGTCGATGTCACGTTTTGCCCCGCCATGCCGGCAACCCAGGCACTGGCATTGCCGCCTCCCGCGGCCTGCCCGGTGTCGGAGCTGCCGCCCGCCCCGCCGAGCGCGTTGCCGGTAAGGTTGAGCGCGGCGTTGCTCCCCCCGGTGACGTCCTGGATGGTGATCCCATCTGCGCCGAGGCGGCCCGAAGCGCCGCTGGAGCCGCTGCCGCCCGCGCCACCATTGCCATGGGTCGTCACCGTGATGGCGTTGGCCACGTCAGGGTCGCTCAATCGGATGATCGAGCTGCCGATCCCCCCGATGCCCGCGAGCCCGCCATTGCTGCTGCCGCCGCTGCCGCCAGTGGCGTTCTGTGTGAGTGTCAGCCCGGCGGACTGGCTGGAGCCGCTGGCGGCATTGACGAGAGAGACTGCGGCGCCATTGCCGCCGTTCGCTCCGGCCGCTCCCGCGCCACCTGCGCCACCAGTGCCCACGACGAAGGCGACTGCGCCATAGCTGCCGGCTTCCCGCACCTCCGTCCGGGCACTCACGCTGACGCCGGCGCCATTGCCGCCCGTCCGCCCTGCCCCGATGGCGTCGCCGCCATCGCCACCCACGGCGGTCGCTGTGGCCTGGCCTTGGATCGGCCCGCTGCCAAGCATGTGCACCGAAGCGAACGCGGTTGCAGCCGCGCCATCGCCACCGTCATTGCTGGTGCCGCCGTTATTGCCGCTGCCCTTGCCACCAAGGGCCTCCACGGACGCCGTCCCCGCGCCCATCGTCCATAGGATGCCGTCAGCCTCGGCGGTTCCGCCGGTGGCGGCTGCGGCGTCAGCCACCGCGCCGCCCGATCCGCCGAGTGCCTCGGCGCCAATGTAGACGTCAAAACTGGCCGTGTGCCCGCCCGCGCCGAGATCGACAACCGTCAGGCTTGAGAACGCGTCGCCCCCCTTGCCCGCCGCGCCGCCGGAACTGGCATCGCCACCCTGGCCGCCGTCCGCTTCCTGGACCAGGAGCAGCGATGCGTGGTTGGTTGTGCCGCGCGCCGCGTTGGTCAGGCTGCTCGCGGCGCCATCGGCGCCCGTCGCTCCATCGAAGCCGTCGCCGCCGTCACCGCCGATTTGCGTAACCCGTGCTGTGGACTGCGCCTCGCCGTAACTGGTGCTTGTCGCCACTGCCGAGGTGCCGGATGCAACCCCGGCGGCACCACCGTGATGACCGGCGCCATAGGCCGCGCCGCCGGACCCGCCAAACGCCTCCGCCTGGGCCAGGGCGTTTTGGCCTGTCGCATTGGTGGCAACCGCCCGCGCCGTGGCGTTGCCACCGTCGCCGCCGTCAGCGCCCGCCAGTGCAATCGGGGTACCGTAGCCGGGTTGCCCCCCATCGCCGCCAAACCCGCCGAACGCACTCGCATGGGCCTCGATCCTGACATGCGGTCGCGGGGCGGCTTTCTGCGCGACGGCCTTGGCATTGCCACCGCGTCCACCCGCGGCGCCGTTGCCCGCCGGGCCGTGGTAGCCGCTATTAAGGCCCAGGATATCGCCGCCATTGCCGCCTTTGCCGCCATCGCCGCCGAAGGCGTCGACCGTGTCGGAGCGATCGGTGTTCGGCGCGTTGGTCGTCACAACCGATTGGCCATTCCGCCCCGCCGTGCCGTTGCGGCCGTCCCTGATGCCGTCGTGACCATCTGCCCCGGCAGTTCCAAAGCCGCTGTAGTTCATGGCCGCTCTTCCTTCCCCACGCCGTCGTTCAATGGCAAGGCGTTAACAATTCGT
>CAIYPH010000254.1 GCA_903928045.1 uncultured Rhodospirillales bacterium | reverse complement strand
CGCCGGTCAGCACCAGCGGCGGCGTATTGAACGCGGTGACGAACCCGATGCCCATCACCACCCCCGGCACCACATAGGGGATCATCAGGATCGCATCGAGCGCACCGGTGCTGCGCGAGGGCCGCCGCGTGATGAGGTAGCCCACCAGCGTGCCCGCCATCACGATCGCCGCCGTCGCCGATAGCGAGAAGACCAGCGTGTTCCACACCGGGTCCATCACCGCGTGGAACATCCGCTCATAGCTTTGCAGCCCGAACCCGTCCTGAAACACGGGCCCGCGCGTGCGGCGAAACGAGAACACCACCACCACCACCGCGGGCAAAATCCCAATCCCGACGATCACATAGGCAATCCCATGCGCCAGGATCGCTCGCCACCCCCGCAGCGTGACGACATAGGGCCGACGCAGCGCATTTCCATGAAAAACATCCCGCCGGAGCAGCCGCCGCTGCAACACCACCAGGACCATCGAGACCCCCACCAGCACCAGGCTCAGCGCCGAAGCCAACCCAGGGTTGGAGCCGAGATCGGCGGTATACAGCGAGAAAGCCTCGGTCGCGAGAACGTCGAAATTCCGCCCGATCAGCCGCGGCGTGCCGAAATCGGCGATCGACAGCACGAACGCCAGCAGCGCGCCGGCCGACAAGGCGGGCAGCACGAGCGGAAACGTGATCGTCACCAGCCGCCGCCACGGCGCCAGCCCAAGCCCCTCCGCCGCCTCCTCCAGCGAGCGGTTCACCTGCGCGAAGGCCACCGAGGTCACCAGGAAAACATTGGGGAAAAACTTGAACGCAAACACGAGGATGACGCCGGACGCACCGTAAATCGGCGGCATATCAATTCCGAGATCGACCACGAAGCGCCGCACCAGCCCGTTGGCGCCAAACAACACGATCCAGGCATAGGCGCCGATGAACGGCGGCGAAACCAGCGCCATCACCGCCAGCGTCTCGATCAACGCCCGCCCGCGCAGGCGATACCGGGTCACCAGAAAGGCCAGCGTGGTCCCGAGCACCATCGCCCCCGCCGCCCCACCCGCGCCGGCCAGCAAGGTATTGCCGAACGCCCGCGCATAGCGGGGGCGTGCCAGCAGTTCCGCGTAGTTCGCGAAACCCATGGCGCCGTCCGGCCCGATCAGGCTGGCGATCAGGATGGTCGATAACGGCCAGCCAAGCAGGAGCGCAAGGATCACCCAGACCGCCCATTGCACGCCCCGCCAGGGGTCAAACCCCCGCACAGTCATGCCAGCCGCCGCCCGGCCGCGTCGAACCAGGTGAGCCGCCCGCGGGGCAGGCTCACCCGCACCGGCCGCCCGGCGCTCGCCAGCGTCTGATCGGTCGGCCGCACGTCGCGCAGCAGCACAACGCCCGCCGGCGCGTCGATCACCACCTGCGCCTCGCGGCCAAGGAACGTCACCTTGCGCACCACCCCGTCGAACGCGATGGCATCCTCACACGGCCCGATCACCACATCCTCCGGCCGGATTGCCGCCTCCGCCGCGCCCACCCGCGCGCCCGCAAACGGAGACCCGGCCGCCACCGGGAAGAGGTTCATCTCGCCCACAAACGTCGCGGCGAATCGGGTCGCCGGCGCGCGATACAGCTCGAACGGCGTCGCGGTCTGCTCGATCCGCCCGCCATGCATCACGCAAATCCGGTCGGAAACGGCGAGCGCCTCCTCCTGGTCATGCGTGACATAGATCGTGGTGATCCCCAGCCGCTGCTGGATGTCGCGAATATCCTCGCGCAGCTCCAGCCGCAGCTTGGCGTCGAGATTGGACAGCGGCTCGTCCATCAACAGAAGGCGCGGCCGGATCGCCATCGCCCGTGCCAGCCCCACCCGCTGCTGCTGCCCGCCGGACAACGCGCCCGGCAGCCGGTCGGCATACCCATCGAGCCGCACGGTCGCCAGGCTCTCCGCCACCCGCCGCGCAATCTCGCCGCGCTCCATCCGCCGCGCCTTCAGCCCGAAGCCGACATTCTCGGCCACCGTCAGATGCGGGAAAATCGCATAATCCTGAAACACCATGCCAATATCGCGCCGATGCGCCGGCACGGTGTCGATGCGGTCGGCACCAATGGAGATCCGCCCGCCATCAGGCTGCAGGAACCCGGCAATGCAGCGCAGCAATGTGGTCTTGCCGCAGCCGGACGGGCCAAGCAGGGTGAAAAACGCCCCCGAGGCAACCGTCAGATCAATGCCGTCCAGCACCTTGGCGCCGGATATATAGCTCTTCGAAACCGCGGATATGACGAGATCGGACAGGGCAGGCTCCTTCACGCGATCGACTGCATTCACCTGAGAAGCCGAAAAGCGCGGCGAAGGCAAGGCAAGGCAAAGGAAGCACTCCTTTTTTGGAAAAAAAGGAGCAAAAAACTTTCATTCCAATGGCTTGTACCGCTACCACCATCCAGGGAGGCACGCCAACGG
>CAIYPH010000253.1 GCA_903928045.1 uncultured Rhodospirillales bacterium | reverse complement strand
GCCCGGGCTATGCGTCCGTCGTGTTCGCTTCGTCATGTTCGCTCCTGATCCGCGGCAACATTGCCGCTGTCAGGCAGGAAATCCACCTATCGCTCTGTCCGAATTTCCCGAGCCACCTCTCCTTGGTTGGCAGTGCCGACATTCACCGCCAATCCGTTCGCATTGTAAGTGGCGCCGGCAGTGCTGCCGATGATGTTGATCGACCCAAAGCCAGACAGGCTCGCCGGCAGCGTCGACCCAAGACTCATCACGGTGGCCGAGCCCGAGAGGCTGCCACCGATCAGAATCGGCCCTTCCGAGTCGGCCGACGACCTGAAATTGCCCGACGTTATCGCGTTGAACCCGGTCAGCAGATCGCCGTTCGTCGGGGCGGCATGCCCGGCATTGGCACCGATGACCGTCCCCACCGCCGCGATCAACGCCAGGCAACGGAAATCTGTGCGCAGCGATAGGCTGCTTCGGATGACGGAGATCAGGCGGCAAAGTGAGCACATTGCGATCACAACATTCGGTTAGCGGGCGGGAACGCCTTTCGACGCCCCTAGAGATATCCTCATATTTTGCATATTTCAATTCAAAACATTCATTTTCGAGATAATATACGTAAATTTATGTAAATCCTGCCTGCCTTGCTGCGGTTGCCGTCTAGACCCAGAGGCTGCTAGAATGTCCCGAATGACGGCCCGCCTCGCGGTTTGTCCCGCCCGGGCCACCGAGCCGGAGGAAACCATGCTCACCAAGGCCCAGATCGAAGAATACAACGAGGTCGGCGCTATCGTCGTACCTGACGTGCTGACCCTCGCCGAGGTGCAGGAACTGCGCCGGGTGACCGACGAATTCGTCGAGAAATCCCGCGTCGTTAGCGCCCATAACGCGGTGTATGATCTTGAAGACACCCATTCCCCGGCGCAGCCGCGGGTGCGGCGCATCAAGGAGCCGCACAAGAACCACCCCTCCTACGCCGCGCTGGTGCGGCATCCCCGCATCGTCGAGGTGCTGACCGACCTGTGGGGCCCGAACGTCCGCTTCGATACCGCCAAGCTGAACCTGAAGTCGGCCGGCTACGGTGCTGCCGTTGAATGGCACCAGGACTGGGCGTTCTACCCGCACACCAATGATGACCTCGCCGCCGTGGGCGTGATGATGGATGACATGGAGCTCGCCAACGGTCCGCTTATGATCCTCCCTGGCACCCATAAGGTGCCGAAGGTGTATGACCACCATGCCGACGGCAAGTTCTGCGGCGCGATGGACCCTGGCAAGAAAGAGGTCGACTACACCTCGGCGTTGCCGCTCGTCGGCAAGGCTGGCTCCATCACCGTGCATCACGTTCGCGCCGTGCATGGCTCGGCGGTGAACACCTCCAACAAGGACCGCCGCCTGCTGCTGTTCCAATACCGCGCCGCCGATGCCTGGCCGCTGATCCTGACGCCGAAATCCATGGAGGATTTCGACAGCCTGATGGTCGCCGGCCAGCCGACGCTGGAGCCGCGGGTGACCAACGTGCCGGTGCGCGTGCCGCTGCCGCCGGCCGACAAGCAGGGTTCGATCTACGAGAACCAAAAGGCGCTGGCGAACCGCTACTTCGCCATCCCCGAGGCGCTCAAGCCGAAGCAGGCCGAGCCCGCCGAGTAAGCCTCAGGCTTTTTTCTGCCAGCCGCGCTCGGTCTGCTGCCAATAGGTCAGACCGTGCCCGGCAGCCTTGGCCGCCGCCCAGCGCCGCCGCGCCGCGGCGACGGCGGTCTCGTCATTGCCATCGAACAGATCGAACACCCTCTCATAGGGCGTGAGGTCGGCTGCCTCGCAATTGTCGATGAGGAAGAGGAAGCGCGCGCCATTGGGCGCCTCATCTTCCGTGGTCAGCCAGATCGGCTGCAAATCCGCATTGCCCGCGGCCGTGCTGCCATGCGGCAGCCAGTCCGGCTCATGGCACAGCCACAAAGCGGTATCGAGTGCGGAGACCCGCTCCGGGCTGCCGCAGCGGATCACCGCGCGCTGCCCGGCGGCGAGCGTGCGGCCGAGCAACTGCGGCAGGGCCTGGTCGGGGCCGGAGCGCAGCAGGTGATAGAAGCCAATGTCCGCCATGGTGCTTACCGGGGAAAAGGAAGCGGTTCCTTTTTGAAAAAAAGAACCAAAAAACTCTTAACCATTGGCTCCGCACCCTGCCGAGAGAGTGCAGAGCCAAACGGATAGAAAGTTTTTGCTACTTTTTTCAAAAAGAAGCGCTTCCTTACTTCTCGTACTTATCCGCCACCATCCGATCCAGCAGCCGCACGCCGAAGGCGGTGGCGCCCTTCGGAATGGTCGGCGTGTCCTTGCCGGACCAGGCAACGCCGGCGATGTCGATATGGATCCACGGCACATCATTGACGAAGCGCTGGATGAACTGCGCCGCCGTGATGGCCCCGCCCGGGCGGCCGCCGATGTTCTTCATATCGGCGATATCGGACTTAATGAGCTTGTCGTAGGCATCACCGAGCGGCATCCGCCACACCGCCTCACCCGTGGTCTTGCCGGCGGCGAACAGCTGGTCGGACAGCGCGTCGTCATTGGCGAAATAGCCGGCGGTCTCGTGTCCCAGCGCGACCATCATGGCGCCGGTGAGGGTGGCCAGATCGATCATGAAGCGCGGCTTGAACTTCTCCTGCGCGTACCACAGCACGTCAGCCAGCACGAGGCGGCCCTCGGCGTCGGTGTTGATCACCTCGACGGTCTGACCGGAATAGGTGGTCACCACGTCACCCGGCCGCTGGGCGTTGCCGTCCGGCATGTTCTCGACCAGGCCGACAAGCCCGATCGCGTTCACCTTCGCCTTGCGCCCGGCAAGCGCCGCCATCAGGCCGACGACGGTGCCGGAGCCGCCCATGTCCCACTTCATGTCTTCCATGCCACCGGCCGGCTTCAGCGAAATGCCGCCGGTGTCGAAGGTCACGCCCTTGCCGACGAAGCACAGCGGCGCCTTCTTGTCGGCCGGCGCGCCGTTCCAGTGCATCACCACCATGCGCGGCTCATTGGAGCTGCCCTGGGCGACGCCCATCAGCGCGCCGAAGCCGAGCTTCTTCATTTCCTTGGGGCCGAAGGTCTCGATCTTGAGGCCGATCTTGCTCAGCCCCTCGATGCGCCGCGCCATCTCAGCGGGGTTCAGCACGTTCGGCGGCTCCGAGACCAGGTCACGCGCGAAGTAGACGCCCTCGGCCACGCCCTTCAGCGGCTCCCAGGCGCTCTTCACCTTGGCGGCGCTATCGGCGAGCAGGGTCAGCTTGGCGAGCTTCGGCTTGTCCTCGGCCTTTTCCTTGGTGCGATAGCGATCGAAGCGATAGGCGCGCAGCACGGCGCCGAGCGCGACCGAGGCGGCCTGGGCGGGGCTCAGCCCGGCGGCGGCAACGGCGGCAGAGGCCTCCTTGGCGAGGGCGGCGGTGATGGCACCGCCGGCCGCCTCGAGATCCCGGTCCGCCGCGTCGCCGAGCTTGCCAAGGCCGACCGCGAGCACGCGCGTCAGCCCGGCGCCGGGGGCCAGCACCATCGTGCTCTGCCCCTTGCGGCCCTTGAACTCCGCGACCGCGAGGGCACGCCCGATGGCGCCACCGGTCGCCTCGTCGGCGGCCTGGGCCAGCCCAGTATCGAGCGCGGCCCCTTCCTCCAGCAGCAGCACGAGCGCGCCCGACTTGGGCAGCGCGGATTTGGCGACGGCGATATCGAGCATTGCGGGCTCCTGAGGGGATTGATCTGGCCTGCGATAGTAGCAGCGCGCCGCGCGTTGGCCAGTGCAGCCACGCGATGGCCTTGACGGCAGGCGAGCGGCGGCCAAACCATGGCGGATCAGGAGGGACTGCCATGAACGACCTCGCCCCGAGCCTCAACCCGATCCGCCCCGACGCGCGGGAAGAAATCCCGGTGATTGACCTCGGCCCCTATCTCGCGGGCGTGCCCGGGGCGCGGGAAAAGGCGGCGGCCGAGTTGCGCAATGCCTTCGAGGATGTCGGCTTCTACTTCATCGTCAACCACGGGGTGCCGCAATCCTTGGTCGATGCCGCCTTCGCCGCCGCCGCGCGCTTCCACGCGCAGCCGCTGGAGGAGAAGCTGAAGCTCAAGATCAACAGCCACAATATCGGCTATTTGCCGGTGCGCGGCTCTGTTACGCGGTATTCCAAGATCAACGAGGGCAACAAGCCCAACCTCAACGAGGCCTTCTTCGCCAAGCGCGACATCCCCGCCGACCATCCGGATGTCGTCGCCGGCCTGCCCTTCCGCGGCGCCAACCAGTGGCCCGAGAACCTGCCAGGCTTCCGCGAAACTGTGCTGCAATACCAGGCGGCGCTGGAGAAACTCGCGCTCTCACTGGTTCCGCTTTATGCGCTCGCGCTCGATCTGCCGGCCGACGGGCTCGACGACAAGTTTCGCGACCCGATGTACACGCTGCGCATGTCGCACTACCCCAAGGTCGAGGTGGTGGAGGAGAACGAGTTCGGCCTCGCGCCGCATACCGACACCTCGTTCATGACCCTGCTGGCGCAGAATAAGGTGCCCGGCCTCTCCATCCGCCTGCACAATGGCAAATGGGTGGATGCGCCGGCGTTGGAGGGCTCCTTCCTGGTCAATGGCGGCGACATGCTGCGCCGCTGGACCAATGAGCGCTTCCTCGCCACGCCCCACCGGGTGATCAACCGCTCCGGGCAGGAGCGCTACGCCATCCCGTTTTTTTTCGACTGCAACTACCGCGCGGTGATGGAGTGCCTGCCGACCTGCACCGG
>CAIYPH010000252.1 GCA_903928045.1 uncultured Rhodospirillales bacterium | reverse complement strand
CTTTTTTGAAAAAAAGAAGCAAAAAACTTCTGTTCCAATGGCTTGGACCGCTTCGGCCGCGTCGGGGAGGCACGCCACCGGCGGCAATGGAGTGAAAAGTTTTTTGGTTCTTTTTGTTCACAAAAAGAACACTCTTCCTGTCCTGCACGCGCGGTTTCGAATCCGCGCGCCTTGATGGCGACACGACCCGGATTTTCGGGTTTCCAAGTGAACGGCGTATCGGTTTTTTTTCAAAAAGAGAGGCGTTTGCTTACACGCTTGCCGCGGGACCCGGGCCGTGCTGCGCTCGCCGGGTCATGTGATTCGCGTCACGCCGGGCCGCCCCAGAGGTTCGGACTGGGGGGATGGATGGTGCTGCCGTCGTAGCGGAGGGGGGAGCCGCGATCGAAGGCGAGATGGAGCGGTCCGTCCAGATCGATGAACCTGGCCTGCTGCGCGATGAACAGCGCCGGCGCCACCCCCAGCGAGGTTCCGCGAACGCCACTGACCATGAGTTGCAAGCCCCGCCGATTTGCCTCGGCTGCCAGGGCGATGGCGGCGGTGAGCCCGCCGACCTTGTCGAGCCGGATATTGATCGTGCTGTATTTTCCTTCGATCCGGTCGAGATCGGCCAGGGTGCGGCAGGATTCGTCGGCGCAGAGCGCGATCGGGTGCTCCGATTGCACCAGCGCGCCATCCGCATCGGCCGGCAGGGGCTGCTCGATCAGCTCGACCCTCAGATCGGCCAATTCCGGCATGAAGGCGTTCAGCTCGGTTACGCTCCAGCCCTCATTGGCGTCGATGATGAGTCGGGATGTTGGTGCCGCCTGGCGGACGGCGCGCACGCGGTCGATATCGGCGGCGCCGCCGAGTTCCAACCGGAAGATCGGCCGGGCGGGGTTGGCGGCTGCCTGCTCGGCCATGTTCTCCGGTGTGCCATGGGCCAGCGTGAAGGCCGTGGTCACCGGTTTGACGGCGGGCAGCCTGCCGAGGTCCGCCACGTTCTGATACACGCGGTTGGCGTCCAGATCCCAGAATGCGCAATCGAGCGCGTTGCGGGCGGCACCTGGCGGCATGGCGTCTGGCAGCGTGTCACGGCCGAGGCCCGAGGCGATCGCGGCTTTCATCGCATCGAGCTGGGCCAGGACGCTGGCGACGCTTTCACCGAAGCGCGCGAGTGGCACGGCTTCGCCGCGGCCGCGCGCGTCGCCATCGGAGACTTCGACAACGATGCTGTCGGTCGCGGTGGTGGTGCCATGCGCAGTCGTGAATGGGCGGGTGAGCGCCCAGGCGCGGTGGCTGACTGTCAGTCTCTGCGGGCGTGGTGCCATGGCTGTTGCAACCCCTTTGGCGATATCGAGCGTATCGCGGTCTCATCACGTTGTGCGGCGACACGAGTCTGCACGCCGCTGCCGACGGACGAGGACCGCGTTCTAATGATACCGCGGCGTGGGCGCCAGGACGCATCCGCGCGGCGGTCCAGGGCACGCGAGGGGGCTCCGCGGATGCGTTCAGCGCAGTGCGATGTGCTCAGCCAGATATGAGGCGTCGTATTCGGCGCCGAAGACGAAGCTCGATGCGCGGCGGGAGAGCCAGCTGAGGCCGAGGAAGTACAGGCCGGGGACCTCGGCGACGCCGCGATGGTGGAGCGGCTTGCCGCGCACATCGAAGGTGCCGCATGTCAGCCAGGTGAAATCGAGCGTGAAGCCGGTGGCCCAGATGATGGTTGTGATGCCGGCTTCCTGGAGGTCGAGGCGCAGGATGGGGTTGGTGACGCTGTCCGGGTCGGGCTCGGGCCGGCGGGCCGCGGGTTCTTCGGGTAGATCGAGGCCTTGGCGGGCGGCATAGGCGTCGGCGGCGTCGAGCAGGGCGAGATAGGCAATGTCGCCTTGGGCGAGGTTGCGGACCAGATCGGGCGCGAATGTCATGCTGCCCGCGTCATAGCCGCTGGCCCGGCCGAGCAGTGTTACCCCGCGGGCGGCGATACGGCGGAAATCGATGCTCTGGCCGCCATAAGCGCCGCTCACGGCGATGGTGACATGTTTGGTGTCGGGTGCGGGGACTGGCAGATCCCACATGCCGAGAACGCCGAGCCACCAGCAATAGTCGCGCCCGCGATAGCGGCGCGGCGGCCGCTGATGCTGACCGACCGACAGGAAGACGGTGCGTCCGGCCCGGGCGAGCTCATCGGCGATCTGGGTGCCCGACGAACCGGCGCCGATCACCAGGACCGAGCCGGGCGGCAATTGGGCGGGGTTCCGGTAGGCGCTGGAGTGCATTTGCCGGACGCCGGCCTCGGGCGGCACCACCGTGGGCACGATGCCACGTTGGAACGGGCCGGTGGCGACGACGACATTCCTGGCGTCGATCGGCCCTTGCGTGGTCTCGGCGCGGAAGCCGGTTTGGCCGTTCAGACGATCCAGCGCGGTGACGGCGACGCCGCAGCGGACGGGGGCCGCGATGCGCTCGGCGTAGGCGGTGAAGTAGGCGACCATCTCGTCGCGCGAAGCGAACGCGTCAGGGTCGACACCGGGGATCGGCAGGCCGGGCAGGCGATCATGCCAGGCCGGCCCGTTGGCATGCAGGCCGTCCCAGCGCTCCGACCGCCAGCGCTCGGCGATCCGGGCGCGTTCGACGATCAGATGCGGCAGGCCGCGCTTGCTGAGTTGTTCGCTCATCGCCAGGCCTGCCTGGCCGCCACCGATGATGAGAGTGTCGACCGTCTCGACCGTCACGCCTGAATCCAGTTCTGCTCGAGTGAAACGCATGGGGTGAGGGGGACAGCAAGTTCCGTACCGGCCATGGCAGGGGATACTTTCAGAATGTGGTCCCGATTTTGCAAGGCCTCTGTTCGCTGCCGAACGGGCAGCCATCAGGGGGCTATTCATGAAGACAAACGGAATACTGGGGCGTCTCGGCCTCGCGACACTGGCGTTGGCGGCCTCGATGGGCGCGGCGGCGGCGAAGGACTGGAAGACGGTCCGAATTGGGATCGACGCGACGTACCCGCCGTTCGAAAGCGTCAACGCCAAGGGCGAGATCGTCGGCTGGGAAGTCGATTATGCCACCGAATTGTGCAAACGCATGAAGGTGACCTGCACTTTTCAGAACCAGGACTGGGACGGCATCATCCCCTCGCTGATCGCCGGCAAGTTCGACATGATCATGTCCAGCATGAACATCACGCCCAAGCGGACCCAGGTGGTCAGCTTCTCGGACGTCTATTTCGCCACCCCGCCGGTGTTCGTCGGTTCGGCCGCCAATAAGAGCAATGATGTGTCGCCCGCCGCGCTGAAGGGCAAGACGATCGGCACCCAGTCCTCCACCACGTTCTCCAACTATCTCGAGGCGTACTACAAGGACTCCGAAATCAAGCTGTATCCGGGCGGAGACGAGCCGCAGAACGATCTGAAGGCCGGGCGGCTCGACTACACCGTGACGGACCTCATCGTCGGCAACACGTTTGTCGAAAAGGTCGGCGCCGGTTGCTGCCGCGTGGTCGCCGAGATCAAGCGTATCCCCGAGATCTTCGGCCCCGGCGTCGGCGCGGCCTTCCGCAAGGAGGACGAGGACCTCAAGGCGATGCTGAACAAGGCGATCGCCGAGGTCGACGCGGACGGCACCTACAAGGTGATCGCCGACAAGTACTTCAAGATCAACATCCGCGGTAAGTAAGCGGCTGCTGAGATGGCGTGGTTCGAGCTTCTGTTCGGCCCCGAGGGCTGGATTGGTCTGCTGCTCAACGGCACCGTGGTGACGGTGGCGCTGGCGGTGACCACGGTGCCGTTCGGGTTCGGCGCCGGGCTCGTACTCGCCTTGATGAAGCTGGCGCGCAGCCGTGTGCTGCGCGCCGTCTGCGACGCCTATACGACTTTTTTTCGCGGTATCCCGGACCTGCTGGCGCTGTTCATCGTCTATTTCGGCCTGCAAGCGCTGATCGACAAGCTGGGCAAGCTCGCCGGGGCCGGCGGCCATATCGAGGTGAGCGCGTTCGCCGCCGGGGTGATCGCATTGTCGACAGTGGTGGCGGCCTATTCCAGCGAGGTGTGGGTCGCCTCCCTGGCTGCGGTGCCGCCGGGCCAGGGAGAAGCGGCACGATCGCTTGGCCTTAACCGGCGCCAGGTGTTCAGGCTGATTACGCTGCCGCAGCTTGCTCGCGTCGCGTTGCCCGGGCTGGGTAACATCTGGACCATCCTGATGAAGGATACCGCGCTCATCTCCACGCTCGCGGTCACCGATCTGCTCCGCGCCGCCTCCGAGGCGAGCCGGGCGACGACCAGGCCGCTGGTGTTCTACACGGCGGCCGCGGTGATCTACCTGATTTTCAGCGTTACCTCGGGCAGCGTGCAGAGCTGGCTCGAGCGGCGGGCCAACCGGGGCTACGCGTGATGGATACGCTGTGGCAGGTGCTTGGCTTCGTCGTGAACACCGAGCTGCTGGCCACCTATGGCTGGCGGATCGTCCTGGGCATGAAAATCACCGCGCTAGTGGTGATTACCTCGTGCAGCCTTGGTTTTGTGCTGGCTTTCGTGATCGCCCGCGCGCGGATGTCGCGCAACTTGCTCATCACCAACGCGGCCTTCGCCTATATCAGCTTCTTTCGTGGCACACCGCTGCTGTGCCAGCTCTATCTGGTCTATTATGGCGGCGGCGAGTTCCGCCCCTTTTTCCAGGAGATCGGGGTCTGGTGGTTCTTCCGCGATGCCTATTACTGCTGCATCCTGGCTTTCACCTTGAATACCGCCGCCTACCAGGCCGAAATCCTCCGCGGCGCCATTGCCGCGGTGCCACGCGGGCAAGTGGAAGCCGCGAAGGCGCTGGGTTTGTCGCCATGGCGGATCGCCCGCCACGTGGTGTTTCCGCAGGCCATGCTGGTGGCGCTGCGCCCACTCGGCAACGAGGTGATTGGCATCGTCAAGGCAAGCGCCCTCGCCGCGATTGTCACGCTGCTGGACCTGATGGGCCAGACCCGCTTCATCTTCGCCCGGACGTTTGACTTCTCGGTCTATCTCTATTGCGCCCTGATCTACCTCGCCATCACCGAAGCCATACGGCGGGCGGTCAATGCGCTCGAGTTCGCGTTTTCGCGGCATGTGCGGGCACGGGTAACGGTGGCGGCCAAGCCGGCGCTGGTGAGCGGAGAGGCAGCGGTGATCGGGCTCTAGGCATTTTCAGTCTGCATTGATGAGGAGATCATCTTGGCCACTTCGCCGTTCCATCTCGCGTGGTTCCTTCAGGGCTCCTCCATTCAGGCCTGGGGCGCGCCGTTTACCGGCAACATCAGCGAGGAGTGGATGAACGCCTCGATGTTCGTCGACCTCGCCCGCAATATTGAGCGGGCGGGGTTTGACTATCTGCTGCTCGAGGACTCCATCTACGTGGGGCAGAACTGGCAGAATTCGCGCGATATTTTCCTCAAGAACGGCATGTCGATCCCGCGCCAGGAACCCACGGTGATTGCCACGCTGATGGCCCAGGCCACGTCGCGCCTTGGGATAGTGCCCACCCTGTCGACCTTCGCCTACCACCCGTATCTCGTCGCCCGCATCGTCGGTACGCTCGATCAGATTTCCGGCGGGCGCGGCGGCTGGAACATGGTGACCGGAAGCTCCGATTTGGCGGCGCAGAACTTCGGCATGGACGCCCTGCCGCCGCACGACAAGCGCTATGAAATGGCGCATGAATTCATCGACGTGGTGAAGCAACTGTGGGGGACGTGGGATGCGGATGCCATCATTGCCGATCGCGCGTCCGGCGTGCTGATCGACCCTGCGAAGGTTCGTACGATCGATTTCAAGGGCCAATACTACGCCAGCCGTGGCCCGTTGAACTCCGGCCCGGCGCCGCAGGGGCGCCCGGTTATCGCCCAGGCCGGCGGTTCCGGCCCCGGCCGCGCCATTGCCGCCAAGCATGCCGACACCATTGTTGCCGCCCCCAAGGGCATCGATGGCATGAAGGAGTACCGCGACGATGTGCGCCGCCTGATGGTCGGCTACGGGCGCGATCCGGATAGCTGCAAAGTGCTGTATTTGCTGTCCCCCATCGTCGCCGCCACGCGAGAGGAGGCGCAGATCCGCGCCCAGCGCCGACGCATTGATGCGGAGACAAACCTCGATGTCCGGCTGGCGCAGTTCGGCTGGATCACCAACCTCGATTTGTCCGGGGTGGATCTCGATGCGCCTGTGGGGGAGCTGACCACGAATGGCCATCAGTCGAGCCTCGCCGTGTTCCTCAAGCGCGCAGGGAACAAGACGTTGCGTGAGGCCATGGTGAGCTATTCGACCTCCGGCGGCTGCATGGACCTGGTCGGCACGCCTGACGATGTCGCGGCGCAGATGGGTGAGATCATGCAGGAGGTCGGGGGGGACGGGTTCCTGTTCTCACTCGGTGATGTCAGCCGGCGCAGTGTTGCCGAAATCACGGATGGTCTGGTGCCTGCTCTGCAGCAGCGTGGCCTGGTGCGGACAGGCTACGCGCACCAGCACTTGCGCGATACGCTGCTGGAGTTCTGACGGCGGCCGGGATCGGGCCGCAACCATGGGCCGGTCCGGGAAGGCGCTGGATTGAGCAGGCTGGCGATGTCGTGAATGCTCTCGACTTCGACGATGCCGGCCGCGCACCAAACCAGTTTCTGAGAGCGCCCGGCGTTGCGCCCACGCTTTATGGTTGAGCATCGGAGCGCGGTGAGATTGGGCGCGGCCGCGAGTTTTTTTGATCGATTTGCAGGCGATTCTGAGCAGATCCACCGTTGATGCGCCAATATATGGGCGAAGTGATTATTTTTTATGCTGAAATTGCCGAATT
>CAIYPH010000251.1 GCA_903928045.1 uncultured Rhodospirillales bacterium | reverse complement strand
CGCAAAGGGGCCGAGCCCCTTTGAACCCATTTCGTTTAAGAAGGTTGCGGTCAGGAGAGGGGGCCTACTCCGCCCGTCCAACAGCCTGAGTTGGCCCCCTCTCCTGACCGCAACCCATCCTTCAAAGGAAGGGTTCCAAGGGCCCGGCCCTTGGCGGGGTCGAGGGGCGGAGCCCCCGCCTTCCTTCCCTTCGCCGAGGAGCCTCATCCCCGACCGGCGCCCCAGCGGAAGAAGTCGGCGCCTTCGCGGCGGAGGAAGTTGGCGAGCACCATGCGGTGCACTTCGCTGGCGCCGTCGACGAGGCGGGCTTGGCGGGCGTAGCGGTAGATCCATTCGACGGGCGTGTCTTTGGAGTAGCCTTTGGCGCCCATGAGTTGGAGGGCGGTATCGGCGGCTTTGTGGAGTGCGTCGGCGACGACGATTTTGGCCTGGGAGATTTCCTTGCGGGCGAGGTCGCCTTGGTCGAGTTTCCAGGCGGCTTGCATGGTGAGGAGGCGGCCGATCTGGATTTCGAGCGCGGCCTGGCCGATGAGGCCTTGCACGCTTTCCTTGTCGATGAGGCGCTGGCCGAAGGAGCGGCGCTTTTCGATATGGGTGGAGGCGACTTCGAGGCAGCGCCGCGCGAGGCCGAGCCAGCGCATGCAGTGGGTGAGGCGGGCCGGGCCGAGGCGGATCTGGGTGAGGCGCAGCCCGTCGCCGACTTCCATGAGGCGGTCTTCGTCGGGGATTTCGAGCCCGTCGAATTCCAGTTCGCAGTGGCCGCCGTGTTCTTCGGGGCCCATGATGTCGATACGCCGGCGGATTTTCCAGCCGGGGGTATCGGCGTGGAAGAGGAAGGCGGTGAGGCCGCGGCGCTCGTCGTCGGAGGTGCGGGCCATCAGGATGAAGTGCTTGGCCGCCTCGGCGCCGGTGATGAACCATTTGCGGCCGTGGATTTTCCAGCCGGTATTGGTGCGGGTGGCGGTGGTGTAGGTCAGCGAGGGGTCGGAGCCGCAGCCTTCGCCGTCCTCGTCCATCGGCTCGGTCATGATGAAGCCGGACTGCACCTTGCCGTCGATGATCGGCTGCAGCCATTTCTCCTTCTGCGCCGGCGTCGCCACCTGGTTCAGCACGCGCATATTGCCGTCATCGGGCGCGGCGGCGAGGAAGACGACGGGGCCGAAGATGGAGCGGTTCATCTCCTCATAGCAGGGCACGATGCCGGCCATGTTGATGCCCATCCCGCCGCGCTCCTTCGGCAGGTTGAGCGCCCAGATGCCGGCGGCGCGGGCCTCGGCGCGCAGCGTCTGGAGGAGATCCATGCGGATGTTTTCGTGCGCGTCGTAATTGGCCCGATCGGCTTCGAGCGGGATCAGCCGCTCATTGACGAAGGCGCGAATACGGCCGCACAGGGCCTCGATCTCAGGCGAAAGGGCGAAATCCACGATAAAGGCTCCGGGCTGCTGACGTTTCCGCCCCCATTCTCGCGCGCCCCGCGCCGAAGCGCCAGACGTTGTCGCTGCCTGGCCGCCTGGGTAAGGTCACGCAGGACAAACGAAAGGGCGAACCATGCTGCGCACCCTCCTCCGCCCCATCGCCTGGCTGCACCGCTGGCTGGAGGAGCGCGTCGGCATGCCCTACCGGCTGCTGATCACCGTCGGATTGCTGATCTCCATGGTCCATACAATCTCCGGCCTGGCCACCGGCGGCTGGCACTCCTCCGGCATCCTGTCGCTCATCCTGCAGGCCGCGCTCTTCCTCGATACCGCCTCCTCGCTTGAACAACGCTTCGAGCGGCGGGATGCGCGCAGGAAGCAAGGAAGCGCTTCTTTTTGAAAAAAGAAGCAAAAACTTTTCATTCGTTTGCCTCGGTGTTTCCCTGGGCTACTCCGAACCAGTGGATAAAAGTTTTTTGGTTCTTTTTTTCAAAAAAGAACACGCTTTCTTTTTCTGTGCAGGCGCAATCATGATCGACGGCAAACCCGAAATCTACCTCGCCGGCCCCGAGGTCTTCCTGCCCGATCCGCTCGCCCGCGCCGCCGAGCTGAAGGCGATCTGCGACCGCCTCGGCGCCATCGGCCGCTTCCCGATGGACAACCAGGCCAACGTCGCCCACCCCGACCCCGACGTGATGGCCGCCAATATCTGCGCCGCCGACGAGGCGTTGGTGGCGGCCTGTGATGCCATCGTCGCCAATATGACGCCGTTTCGTGGCCCTTCGATGGATGCCGGCACCTGCTACGAAATGGGGCTCGCCAAGGGCCTCGGCAAACTCGTGGTCGGCTGGACCGCCGACCCCCGCCGCTGGCAGGACAAGGTGGCGCTGGTCTCGCCGCTGGTGCCCGATGGCGACTGGTTTCGCGATGCGGATGGCAATTTGTGCCGGGATTTCGGGTTGATCGACAACCTCATGATGGTCAAGGGCGCCCACGCCGTGTTCCGCTCCTTCGAGGCGGCGATCGGCTACGTCGTCGCGCAATGCCGGGGGAGGGGGTAGGGAAGGGTGTTCTTTTTGTGAACAAAAAGAACCAAAAAAACTTTTTGGTCGTTTGGCGCTTCGGCCTCTTTGTCGCCAATTCGGTCCTATCGACACTCAGGGGGTGTAATTTTACCGCGTCAAGAGCAAATAATCCAAGAAATTAGATAAAACTTCCTTGACCGTGGCCGTTATTCAGCCTAATATCGTCGTCATGAACAACGCGCCGACATCCCCCGAGCCCACCCAAGGCGAGCCGCATCCCGCGCTCCGCCTGGCCGAGGCCGT
>CAIYPH010000250.1 GCA_903928045.1 uncultured Rhodospirillales bacterium | reverse complement strand
TGCTCAATCCGCTGCTGCTGGAGGGTCAGTTGCAGGGCGGTGTGGTACAGGGGATCGGCCAGGCGATGTGCGAGCGGGTGCTGCATGACCCCGAGAGCGGCCAGGTGCTCACCGGCTCCTTCATGGACTACCAGATCCCCCGCGCCGACGAGATCCCGTCGCTCGAACTGATCTCCCTGCCCACCGCCGCCCCCTCGCATCCCCTGGGCATCAAGGGGAGCGGCGAGGCCGGGGCCGCCGGGGGCGCGCCGGCCGCGATGAACGCGCTGATGGACGCGCTCGCCACCGCCGGCGTGCGCCACATCGAAATGCCCGCGACCCCTGAGGCGGTGTGGCGGGCCTTGCGGGCGGCCGCTCAGCCGGCCGCGTAGGTGCCGCGTTCGAGGGCGGCCAGCAAAGCGAGGGCCTTGGGGTCGGCGAAGGGGAAGCTCTGGGTCATCACCACCCCCGCCCGATCCTGGGCGGGATCGAGCCAGTAATAGGTATTCAGCATGCCGGCCCAGGCCAGGCTGTGCTTGGCCCGGCCATGCGGACCCGCCTCGGGGTTGGTGAGGAAGCCCAGCGTCCAGCCCGGCACGGTGCCGGGGAAGAGATCGACGTCATAGCTCAGCATCGGCATGGCGCTGACCATCGGGGTAACCGGGACGCTGCCAAGCTGGTTGCGACCCATTGCAACGACGGTTTCGGTGTGGAGAATCCGGCGCCCGTCGAGCATGCCGCCATTGAGCAGCATGCGCAGGAAGCGGAGATAATCCGCCGCCGTCCCCAGCAGCCCGCCGCCGCCGGCGAGGAAGCCGGGGCCCTTGGGGGGCGGCCGGTTGGTGGGAACGAGAGTGCCGTCGGGCTGGCGCTGATGGGTGCCGACGACGCGGGGTTTCTGTGCCTCGGTGAGGCTCCAGGTGGTGTCGGCCATGCCCAGCGGTTCGGTGATCTCGGTGCGGAGGTAATCGCCAAGCGCCAGCCCGGTGGCGGCTTCGATGGCGTAGCCGACGATGTCGGTGTTGATGCCGTAGTTCCAGGCCGTGCCGGGATCGAACAGCAGGGGGATGCGGGCGAGCTCGTCGTGCGAGCCCGGCAAGGGCGCGATGCCGAGGCCCTGGCACATGCGGGTATAGGCGGGGTTCCAGAACTCGTAGCTGTAGCCCGCGCTGTGGGTGAGCAGCTGGCGGAGCGTGACCGGCCCGGCGGCGGGGCGCAGGCGTGGGGTGCCGTCATCGGCGAAGCCGGCCAGCACCTGGCGGTCGGCGAGATGGGGAAGCACCGTGGCGATCGGCGCGTCGAGCGCGAGGCGGCCCTGCTCGACGAGTTGCATCGCCGCCACCGAGGTGATCGCCTTGGTCATCGAGGCGAGGCGGAATATCGCATCGGGCCGCATGGCGGCGCCGGTCGCGAGATCGGTGGTGCCGAAACTGCCTTCGTAGAGCGTGCCCGCGGCGGAGGCGGACATCGCGACCACGCCGGCTACCTCGCCGCGGTCGGTGGCGGCGCGCAAGGCAATGTCGATGGAAGTCTTGTCCACCATGTTGTCGTCCCCCGGTTTGGACGCCTGTGATACCGGCACAGGGTGGCTCAGGGAAGCGTGACGTCGCCGCGGAGCGCGAGGAAGCTGCGCCCGCCGAAATCCTCCATCGCGGGGGTGACCGGAGCGAGGCTCCGGGGCAGCAGGTGATGGACCGTCATGCCGTATCCGGCGAAGCGGGCGACGAGGTCGGTCAGCATGATGCGCTGGGCGGCATGGGCGGGGCCATGGATGAAGCGCACCGCCGCGATCCGGCCGGCGGCGAGAGCGGGTTCGAGATGGTCGAGCACGGCGGCCTCGGCGCCGGGCAGGGCGATGCGGAGCAGGGCGATCGGGCCGTCGGTCGCGTCGGGCAGGGTGGCGGTGACCTCGACATTGGCCTGGCGCCGGCAGCGGAAGGCGCAGAGATTGCGCTGGGTATCGTCGGGCTCGATGGCGTGGACGGCGGCGGGCGTGACGAGATTGGCCGCGGCGTGGGCGAAGCGGCCGTCATGCGCGCCGACATCGATCACCGCGCCACGCCCGGCGACCAGGCGGAGCGCGAAGAGGTCTCCGTTGCTGCGGACATCGACGTTGCCGACATTGTCGATGGCGCGGACGAATTTGCGCGAGAGGGTCGCGAGCGCGCGCACGACGGCGCCATCGCGCCGGCGGGCGATAGCGTGGCGGAACACGACGAGGGCGCGGCCGGGCAGCAGGCGCAGCGTGGTGGCGACGTAGCCGACGGCGAACCAGCCCCAGTAGACCGCGTGGCGCCCGCCATGCACGACGTACTGGCGGGCGATCTCGCCCCAGTAGGGCAGCCAGCTCGCCGCGAAGGTGACGTGCCGCCACGCGTGTTCCGCCCAGTAGCCGGCCCAGCGGAGATAGAAGCGGGCATAGAGGAGAAAGTAGCTCACCGCCGATTTGGAACGCAGCGCGGGGAGCACGACGCGGAAATGCAGCCAGGTCAGCCAGCCCTGCCAGCCGCGCAGCCGCGCCTTGATCGTTCTGGCCTCGCCCACCTGGCCCGGCCCCGCGGCGAGCGGGCCGGTGGAGTGGATGATGTCGTCAAGCACGGTTTCGGCGGCGGAGAAGCGGCCGCCGGAAAGCAGGGCCTGGGCGCGCAGGAGACGGGTGGTCCAGCGGTAGTCGATGGAGAGGCCGCTGTAGAGCGGGTGAAGCTCGGCGATCTCGGTGGCGGCCGGCTCGGCGACATCGAACCAGGCCAGGGCGTCGCCGATGAAGTTGCGTTCGAGCGCGTCGCGGCCGAGGGCGTGGGCGGTGACGACGATGTTGAAGGGGATATCCGGCCAGGACTCACCGCTCCCGAGGCGGGCGAGCAGGGCGTCACGGTCGATGGCGGCGACGAGGCGTTCGCGGAGGTCCTGGCGCAGCGCGTCGCCGGGGGCGCGCAGCGGGTCCTGCACGGCCATGTGGAGGCGGCGCGCGAGGGCGGGGACGGAAATGCTGGGGTCGGCGTGGTCGGAGAGGCGGCGCAACAAGGCGTCGGCGGCGCTGGTGATCTCGGCCTGGTTGGGCATCAGCAGCGGACGGCGGGCGCCGACGGCGATCAGCAGGCCGGTCTGCACGATGACATCGGCGTGGCTGAAGCCGAGGCGGCGCATGAAGCGGACCATTCCCTCGCGGGTCGGCAGATGCAGATGGTCGCCCGGCGCGAGCGTCGGCAGCATGGTCAGGAAGGGGGCCTTGGGGTCCACGAAATCGCCGTTCGGCACGATGGCCGCGACGGCCTCGACATCAACCAGCCGCATCGCCTGGCGCAGCGGCTCGGCGGGGTCGGCGAGGTGTTCGACGACGGAGTTGAGGTGCAGCCGGCAGGCGCGGCCGGCCATGCGTGCCATCACCTCGGGGGGGAGGTCCTCGAAATAGGCGCGCTCGATCTGCAAGCCGAGCAGGCGGGCGCCGATTTCGCCGCTATAGGCGGGCTCGACGATGACGGGCTCGATGCCCAGCACCTCGCGCACGAAGTAGGAGGACAGGCCGAAGCCGGCGCCGATATCGACGAAACGGACGCGATCGGGCTGGGTGCGATCCACTCCGGCCAATGCGGCCAGGGCGCAGATCACCGTCCATTCCGCGTAGTAGCCGGCCTCGAAGAAGAACTTGGCGCCGACACGGGTGTTTTCGATGTATTCGGGCGTGTAGGGGAAGCTGACCTTGAGCAAAGTCTCCGGCGGGTCGTAGTGCAGGCTGCCGCAGTCCGGGCAGGCGTGCAGGCGGAACTCGCGGGTTTCGTATTCGTAGGCGTGGCGGAACGCGAACGCGCCCTCGGCGCCGCAATAGACGCAGCGCATGGTGGCGGGTGGGCGGATGACGTCGAGGAAGCGCATATGGGCGGCCGGCGCGGCGCCTATGTCCGCGGGCGGGCTCAGGCGGCCGGCGGTGCCGCGCCCTTCACCTGGGTGCGGTGCATGACGCGGCGGGAGGCGTTATCGAAGGGATCGCGCCGGTGCATGGTGCAGCGATTATCCCACATCACGAGATCGCCGACCCGCCACTGGTTGGTCCAGCAGAACCGGGGCTGACAGGCATGGGCCCAGATCGCGTCGAGCTGCGCCTCGGACTCCGCGAGATCGAGCCCGTCGATATAGGCGTTGCGGCGGCGGCCGAGATAGAGCATGCGCCGGCCGCTTTCGGGATGGGTGCAGACGAGCGGGTGCAGGTGGCCCGGGCTCTGGCGCGGATCATCGGTCGGGATCACGCCCTGGCGAACGTAGCCGCCGGAATTATAGGTGCCGTCATGCTTCACCTTGAGGCCGATGCAGCGGGCCTTGAGGTCCTCCGGTAGCGTATCGAAGGCGGTGTACATGTTGACGAAGGAGGTATCGCCGCCGCTCGGCGGGATCTCCAGCGCGTAGAGCAGGCTGGCCTTGGGCGGCTCCGGGAGGTAGCTCATGTCGGTGTGCCACACCGCCTCGCCGGCGCCGAGGCTGCCGATCGGCTCGCCGTTCACCATCACGTTGGAGACCACGTAGAGCTCGGGCATGCCGTCCACGAAGCGGCGGCCGGTCTCCTGGATGGGTGCGAGATCGAGCCCGCCGAGGCGGCGGCTGAAGGCGATCAGGTCGTCCGGGGTGAGGCTCTGGCCGCGGAACAGCAGCACGGAATGGGCGATCCAGGCGCGCTCGATGGCGGCGAAAATGGCATCGTCGATGCCGCGCAGATCGAGCCCGCGCACCTCGGCGCCGACGCCGCCACCGCTCGGCGCCACGTCCAGCATGGCGCCCGTCTGCGATTCACCCGCCATATTCCGCACTCCCATTGCGCGACGTGTTCTATCGAAAGCGGCCGATCAGGGGAAGCCGACCACCACGACCGAGATATCGTCCGGCAGGGGGCCGCTGCGGGCGGCCTCGCGGACACGGCCGTAGATGCGCTGCGGCTCGGTCATGCCGTCCACCGGAGGTTCGCGGATGATCCCGACGATGTCGTAGATCGTCCAGCGCCGGCCGTCGCCGCCGGTGATGGCGAAGGCGCCGTCGCTGAACATGTAGAGGGCGGAGCCGACCGGCACGAAGGCGCGGTTCGCGGTGAAACGCGCCTCGCCGCGGCCGATCGGCGGGTTCTCGGAGCGGAGCGGCACCAGGTTGCCGGTGGCGCGATCGAGCAGCCAGGCCGGGTGGATGCCGGCGGCGCAGTACGAGAGCATGCGGTTGGCCGGGCTGTAGACCCAGTACCAGGCGGTGAAATGCGGCCCGCCCTGGGCATCGAGCGGGAAACTGTCGTTGAGCCGCGTCATCACCGAGGCGGGATCGCGGAAATCGGCGCCGAGCAGGCCATCCTGGCGGAGCAGGTTGGCGACCGTCACCGCATGCATTGCAGCCGAGGGGCCCTGGCCGGCGACGTCGATCATGTAGCCGGCGAAGGTGCCGTCACCGAGGTCCCGGTAGCCGAAGGCGTCGCCGCCGAGGTTGGTGCAGGGGGCGAAATACCACTCGGCGCGCACCCAGCCCTCGCGGATCGGCAAAGGCAGGACGGCGAGCATGTACTGGTTGGTGCGCTGCAACTCGCGCTCCAGCGCCTCGGCTTCGTCGAGCTCGCGCTTGCTGCGGCGCTCGTAGATCAGCTCATGGCCGCCGACGGCGACCCGCGCGCCGGGCGCCAGGGCGACCGTGCCGGTGACCCGGGTGCCGTCGACATAGGTGCCATTGGTGGAATTGAGGTCGGTCAGCAGCACCTCGCCGCCGGCGATCACTTCGACGCCGACAAGGTCGATCTGGCAGTGGCGGCGGGAGACCTCGCTGCCGGGCAGGATGAGATCGGCGCCCTCGGTGCGGCCAATGGTCATCGCGCCCGGCCGTAGGCGCACGGGCGGGGCCACGCCGGTGGGTTGCGGCACCAGGACGTGCACGAAGGCTTCGGCGCCATCGGCCACCGGCATCAAGCTGTTGGGCCGGCGGAAAATGGTCTGGTCCGCCTCGTCCTCGACGAAGGCGGGGGGGGCCGGCATGTCAGTCGGCCGTCTGGGGTGTCGCATCGCGCCCTCCCGATGGTCCGCCGGTATGTGCCGACGGGTGCTGCCCGCCGATCCCGTGGCGGGGGGCGAAGCGTGTGCCGAATTTCAAGCCGCGTCGAGCCATGCGCGCGTGGGTCCCCGTTTGCGATGAGGCGGATATGCTGCATCGTCCGGCGATAGAATCCAAGTGAACGATACGGGAGCGCACGCGATGATGGCTCGGACGGCGCCGGTGGTGGTGATCGGCGCGGGGATTGCCGGCGCCTGCTGCGCCCATGCTTTGGCTGCGGACGGCTACGATGTGGTGGTGATCGATGAGAATGAGCCGGGAAGCGGTTGTTCCTACGGGAATGCCGGGCAGTTCAACCTCGGCACCACGCTGCCGATCGCGCTGCCGGGGATGTGGCGGCAGGTGCCGAAATGGCTGGCCGATCCGCTGGGGCCGCTGGCGGTGCGCTGGCCCTATCTGCCGCGCGCGGCGCCATGGCTGATGCGATGGCTGTGGGAGAGCCGGATGGCGCGGGCGTCACGGCATTCGCGCGCGCTGCAGGCGCTGATGGCGCCCTGCCATGACGCCTATCAGGCCATGCTCGGCCCGGAGGCGGCGGGGCTGCTGGTGCGGAGCGGGCATTTGCATGTGTGGGAGCGGGCGCATCTGACCGCGGGTGACCGGCTGTCGCTCGCCATGCTCGCGGACAAGGGGGTGTATCCGCAGGCGCTCGACGCCGGGGCGATCCGCGAGATCGAGCCGGCTCTGGCGCCTATTTACCAGCGCGGCCTGTTTTTCGCCGGGAACGGGTTCACCACCAACCCCGCCCGCCTGGTGCAGACCGTGCTGCGCCGTTCCGGGGCCGCGGTGCGGGCCGAGCGGGCGCTGGGGTTCGAACGGCAAAACAATGAAATCAAGGCCGTGCGGACAAATGCTGGCGCAATCAGCTGCGCCGGCGTGGTGATCGCCGCCGGCCATGCCTCGCGCGGTCTGGCGGCGGGGCTCGGCCTGCGCGTGCCGCTCGAGGTCGAGCGGGGCTATCACGCGATGCTGCCAATGCCTGGCGTCAGCTTGCGCGTGCCGGTCTCCAACAACGAGCACACCTTCGTCGCCACCCCGATGGAGCACGGGCTGCGCTTCGCCGGCACGGTGGAGATCGCCGGCATTGCGCCGCCGCCGGACTGGCGGCGGGCGGATATCCTGCTGACCCATGCGCGGCGCATGCTGCCGGGGCTGAACACGGAGGCGCCGAGCCGCTGGATGGGGTTCCGCCCGTCCTTCCCCGATAGCCTGCCGGCAATTGGGCGGGTGCCTGGGCTTTCGAATGCGATCGCCGCCTTTGGGCATGGGCATTACGGGATCAGTCTCTCGCCGATGACCGGGCGAATGGTCGCGGATCTGGTGGCGGGGCGGGCGCCGACGATTGATCCGCTGCCCTTTCGGGTTGACCGGTTTTAGGAAGCAAGCGCTTCTTTTTTGAAAAAAGAAGCAAAAACTTTCTATTCCATGGGCTGCGGCGTTTCCTGGGGATTCTCCGCGCCAGACGGATGCAAGTTTTTTGGTTCTTTTTTTCAAAAAAGAACCGCTTGCTTACTTGGCCAACGCAACCCCGCCGATCTTGCGGCCCCGGCCGAGATCGAGCACCACCGCGCGGTCCGGCCCGCCGCCCCGGAGTTGGACGACCAGGCGCTCCGGCGGGCCGGAGACGGCGGCGATGGTGGTGCCGGCGGGCTCGTCGAGCACCATGTCGGCGAGTGCGCCTTGTGGGGAGGCGACGCGGGTGATGAGCGTGACGATGATCACCGCCACCCCCGCGACGATCAGCACGCCCATCACGATCACCGCCGCCTTCAAGCCCCGCATACGCCGCCCTCCCATTGCCGGCCGAACGGGAGTATCCCGGCGCCATGACAAGCACCATCATCGCGCCCCCCGAGGCCGCCGGCCAGCGGCTGGACCGGTTTCTCGCCGAAAACATGGGCGGCATGTCGCGCGCGCGGCTGAAATCGCTGATCGAGGCGCGCCAGGTGCGGCGCGACGGGATGCTGGTGACCAAGCCGGCGGAGGAGGTGGTCGGCGGCGCACGCTATGAGGTGGTGATCCCCGCCCCGGTGGCGGCCGAGCCGGCCGCGCAGGACATCCCATTCCCCATTCTCTACGAGGATTCCGACCTCATCGTGCTCGACAAGCCGCCCGGCCTGGTGGTGCACCCGGCGCCGGGGAATGAGGATGGCACGCTGGTGAACGCGCTGCTGGCCCATTGCGGCGACAGCCTGCCGGGTATCGGCGGCGAGCGGCGGCCGGGGATCGTGCATCGGCTCGACAAGGACACCTCGGGGGTGATGGTGGTAGCCAAGACGGAGCAGGCGCTGGCCGCGCTGTCGGCGGCCTTCGCGGCGCGCGATCTCGACCGCGCCTATCTTGCCCTGTGCTGGGGCGTGCCTTCGCCCGCCACCGGCGAGATCGAAGGCGCGATCGGGCGGGACCCGCGGGACCGCAAGCGGATGGCCATCGTGTCGCGCGGCGGCCGGGAGGCACTGACCCGCTATCGCACGCTTGGGGTGCGCGACATGGCGGTGAGCCTGCTGGAGTGCCGGCTGGCGACCGGGCGGACGCATCAGATTCGCGTGCATCTGGCGAGCGGCGGCCACCCCATCGTCGGTGATCCCGTGTATCTCCGCCGCGTGCCATCGGCGGCCAAGGGGCTGGCGGCCGGGCTGCGCGGGACGCTGCTGGACTTCCCCCGCCAGGCGCTGCACGCGTACCGGCTCGGCTTCGCGCATCCGCGCACGGGGGCGCCGCTCAGCTTCACCACCCCGCCGCCGCTGGACATGCTGGCGCTGTTATCGGCGCTCGGTCTTCCCGCCGACATGGCGGAAACTTAATCCTGACTTAATTAGTCCGGTATATTGACCAAGCTCGTCGTTCGGGGTATCAAATGCGGCAGGAATGGGGCGCAGGAGTGGTCGCCCCGCCGAATGTCCGGTGTCGCGTCGCCGCATCCGGGGCGCCAGCCGGGACGTAGATTGTGTTGACCACTTCAAACCCTCGCCAGGGCAGGCTGTAACGGCCGGCGTCGGCGAAGGCCCTGACAGCAAGCTTACGGCCACAGGCGTGCGCCACTGGGCACGGACCGGGCCGCATCGACGAAAGGACAGAGGCATGGCCGCTGCCGTCATCAATATGGCTCCCGAGGGCAACCTCACCCGCTACCTCCAGGAGATCCGCAAGTTCCCGATGCTGACCGCGGAGGAGGAATCCTCCCTCTCGCGTCGCTGGCGCGACAGCGAGGACCTTGAGGCCGCGCATAAACTCGTCACCTCGCATCTGCGACTCGTCGCCAAGATCGCCATGGGCTACCGCGGCTACGGCCTGCCGCTCGGCGAGCTGATCAGCGAAGGCAATGTCGGCATGATGCAGGCGGTCAAGCGCTTCGACCCCGATCGCGGCTTCCGCCTCGCCACCTACGCGATGTGGTGGATCCGCGCCGCCATCCAGGAATACATCCTGCATTCCTGGTCGCTGGTGAAAATGGGCACCACGGCAGCGCAGAAGAAGCTGTTCTTCAACCTGCGCCGCCTCAAGGGCCAGATGCAGGCGATCGACGATGGCGATCTCCAGCCTGAACAGGTCGCCAAGATCGCCCATGCGCTCGATGTGCCGGAGGTGGATGTGGTGAACATGAACCGCCGCCTCACCGCGCCCGATCACAGCCTCAACGCCTCCGTGCGCGCCGATGGCGAGGGCGAGTGGCAGGATTGGCTGGTCGATACCTCCGACAGCCAGGAAACCGAGCTGGCCGATCGTGAGGAACTGACGGGCCGCAAGTCCCTGCTTGCCAACGCGCTGAAAACGCTCAACGACCGCGAACGGCATATCCTCATCGAGCGGCGCCTCAAGGAGGAGCCGACCACGCTCGAGGATCTCTCGCAGCAGTACAATGTCTCCCGCGAGCGGGTACGCCAGATCGAAGTGCGCGCCTTCGACAAGCTGCAGAAGGCGATGCAGATGGCCGTAACCGAGCAGCGCCGCTCCGCCGGGGCTCTCGCTCACCACTGAGCCCCGCCTCCCCTGGTCTCCCGCCGCGCCATCGCCTAGCGTGGCGGGAGAAAATGACCGGGGAGGTTGAGATGCGTCACACCAAGGCGACGCTGTGCGCCACAGCGATGGCGGCACTGCTGTGGGGCGGCGCGCAGGCGGCCGATCTCAAGATCGCGGTGCGGACGGACGTGAGTTCGATCGATCCGCACTACCATGTCTACGTGCCCAACCGGGCGATCTCCCGCCACATCTTCGACAGCCTGGTGATGGCCGATCCGCGCGGCCGCAGCCTGCCGGCGCTCGCTGCCTCCTGGCGCGTGGTGGCGGACGACGTGTGGGAGATGAAGCTGCGCCAGGGCGTTACCTTCCATGACGGCACGCCTTTCACTGCCGCCGACGTCGCCTTCACCTTCGCCCGCGCGCCCAACGTGCCGAACTCGCCATCGTCCTATTCGCAGTACACCAAGCTGATCGAGCGGGTGGAGATCGTGGACGCCCACACCGTGCGCCTGCACACCAAGGGCCCGGCGCCGACCCTGCTGGTCGATATCGAGAACGTCGGCATCATCTCCAAGGCGGCCGCCGAAGGCGCCGCGAGCTCCGACTACAACAGCAGCAAGGCCGCCATCGGCACCGGCCCCTACAAATTCGGCGCCTGGGTGCCCGGCGATCGCATCGATATGACCGCCAACCCCGCCTATTGGGGCGGCCGTGAGCCGTGGGACCGGCTGACCATCCGCCCCGTCGCCAATGACGGCGCGCGAGTCGCGGCGATGCTGTCGGGCGATGTCGACATGATCGAGGGCGTACCGGGCGTCGATCGCGCGAAAATCGCCGCCAACCCCGCGCTGTCGCTCTTCGAGTGCGACGCCTTCCGCATCATCTACATCCATATGGACAGCGCGCGGAACGTCTCGCCGGGGGTGGCCGACATCAACGGCAAGCCGATGACGCGCAATCCGCTGCGCGACTCGCGGGTGCGCCGCGCCATCAGCCTCGCCATCAACCGCCAGGGACTCGTCGATCGGCTGCTGAGCGGCCAGGCGCATCCGGCCGGGCAATACGTGCCGCCCGACGTCGCCGGCGCCAGCCCGAACCTGAAGCCCCTGCCCTTCGACCCCGAGCAGGCCCGCGCTTTGCTGAAGGAGGCCGGCTGGGCCGAGGGTTTCTCCCTGGTCCTCGCCTCCTCCAATGACCGCTTCCCCAATGACGCCCAGGTGGCCCAGGCGGTCGGGCAGATGCTAGCGCGGGTGGGCATCAGGACCGACGTGCAGCCGATGCCGGCCTCCATGCTGTTCAGCCGCGGCAGCAAGCTCGAATTC
>CAIYPH010000249.1 GCA_903928045.1 uncultured Rhodospirillales bacterium | reverse complement strand
GATACCGGCGGCTCCAACGTGCAGTTCTCGCTGAACCCGGCCGATGGCCGGATGCTGATCATCGAGATGAACCCGCGCGTCTCGCGCTCCTCGGCGCTGGCCTCCAAAGCTACCGGCTTCCCGATTGCCAAGATCGCCGCCAAGCTCGCGGTCGGCTACACGCTCGATGAGCTCGACAACGACATCACCAAGGTGACGCCGGCGAGCTTCGAGCCGACCATCGACTACGTGGTGGTGAAAATCCCCCGCTTCACCTTCGAGAAATTCCCCGGCACCCCCGCGCTGCTCTCCACCTCCATGAAGTCGGTGGGAGAGGCGATGTCGATCGGCCGCTCCTTCGCCGAGGCCCTGCAAAAGGGCCTGCGCTCGATGGAGACCGGCTATCACGGGCTCGATGCCGTGCCGCTGCCCGGCGACGGCTCGCGCGATGCCATGCGCGCCTCGCTCTCCCAGCCCAAGCCCGACCGCCTGGTGATGGCGGCCCAGGCCCTGCGCGAGGGCTGGACGGTGGAGGACATCCACGAGACCACGAAGTTCGACCCGTGGTTCCTCCGCGAGATGGAGCGCATCGTCGCAGCCGAGCGGGACATCGCGTCGGGCGGCCTGCCGCGCACCGCCGGCGCCATGCGCCGCCTCAAGGCGCTCGGCTTCTCCGACCACCAGCTCGCCCGCCTCTCCGGCCAGCCCGAGCCCGAGATCGCCGCCGCCCGTGCGGCGCTCGGCGTGCTGCCGGTCTATAAGCGGATCGACACCTGCGCCGCCGAATTCGCCTCCGCCACCCCCTACATGTACTCCACGTATGAGGGCGGCTACGGCACGCCCGAGTGCGAATCCCGCCCCACCGACCGCCAGAAGATTCTCATCCTCGGCGGCGGGCCGAACCGCATCGGCCAGGGCATCGAGTTCGATTATTGCTGCGTCCATGCCGCCTATGCGCTGAAGGAGGCGGGGTTCGAGACCATCATGGTCAACTGCAACCCCGAGACCGTCAGCACCGATTACGACACCTCTGACCGGCTTTATTTCGAGCCGCTCACCGCGGAGGACGTGATCGCCATCGTGCGCAAGGAGCAGTCCAACGGCACCGTGCTCGGCTGCATCGTGCAGTATGGCGGGCAGACGCCGCTGAAGCTGTCCCAGGCGCTCTCCAAGGCCGGCATCCCCATCCTCGGCACCTCCGCCGATGCGATCGACATCGCCGAGGACCGCGAGCGCTTCCAGGTGCTGTTGCAAAAGCTCGGCCTGCGCCAGCCCGAGAACGGTACCGCGCGCTCCGCCGAGGAGGCCGAGGCGATCACCAACCGCATCGGCTATCCCGTGGTGATCCGCCCCTCCTACGTGCTGGGCGGCCGCGCGATGGAGATCGTCTACGACAATGCCGGGCTGCATCGCTACATGCGCGAGGCCGTGCGCGTCTCGGGCGAAAACCCGGTGCTGATCGACCGCTACCTCAATGACGCGATCGAGGTGGACGTGGACTGCATCGCCGATGGCGAAACCGTCTACGTCGCCGGCGTCATGGAGCATATCGAGGAGGCCGGCATCCACTCCGGTGACTCCGCCTGCGCCCTGCCGCCCTACACGCTCTCGCCGGCCACCGTCACCGAGCTCAAGGCCGAGACCGAGGCGATGGCCAAGGCGCTGGGCGTGGTCGGGCTGATGAACGTGCAGTACGCGATCAAGGACAACGACATCTACGTGCTGGAGGTGAACCCCCGCGCATCCCGCACCGTGCCCTTCGTCGCCAAGGCGACCGGGGTGCCGGTGGCCAAGATCGGCGCCCGGGTGATGGCCGGCGCCCGGCTGTCCGAGTTCCGCCTCGATGATGACAGCATCGCCCCCCATGTCGCGGTGAAGGAGGCGGTGTTCCCCTTCGCCCGCTTCCCCAATGTCGACACCATCCTCGGCCCGGAGATGAAATCCACCGGCGAGGTGATGGGGCTCGACTCCTCCTTCGAGCGCGCCTTCGCCAAGAGCCAGCTCGGCGCCGGGGTGAAGCTGCCGATGAGCGGCTGCGTGTTCCTCTCCGTGCGCGACAGCGACAAGTCCGCCGCCGTCGGCGTGGCGCGCCGCCTGCTCGACATGGGCTTCACCGTGATGGCCACCCGCGGCACCGCTTCACGTCTGCGTGAGGCCGGGCTGAAGGTGAGCCAGGTCAACAAGGTGCTGGAAGGCCGCCCGCATTGCGTGGACAGCATCCGCTCCGGCGAAGTGCAGATGGTGATCAACACCGCCGCCGGCGCCAGTTCGGTGGCCGACAGCTTCGATATCCGCCGCAGCGCCCTCACCCATGGGGTGCCGCACTACACCACCATCGCCGGCGCGCGGGCCGCCGCACACGCAATTGCG
>CAIYPH010000248.1 GCA_903928045.1 uncultured Rhodospirillales bacterium | reverse complement strand
GCTGCTGAAATACCAGGACGATATCGCGAAAATCCGCGGCGCCGAGGCGGCGCGGCTGATGGCCAGCGCGTGAGCCTGCCCGCGCCCGCCATCGGCGCCGGCGTGCTCGCGACCAATATCCTGCACTTCGCCCGCCTGCTGCGCCGGGCCGGCCTGCCGGTCGGACCCGCGGACATGCTGGCGGCGAGCGAGGCGGCGACCCGGATCGATCTCGGCAATCGCCAGCAAATGCGGGTCGCGCTGCGGGCGACGATGATCCATCGCCATGAGCACCAGGAGCTGTTCGACCAGGCCTTCGCCCAGTTCTGGCGCGATCCGGAGCTGGTGAAGGCGGCTGCCGCGATCGAGATGCTCGCCGCCGGGAAGGCGCCGCCGCCCGAAAAGGCGCCGCCGGGGAGCCGCCGTCTCGCCGAGGCCATGGCCAAGCCGCGCGAGAAGCCGGAGCCGCCGGACCCGAAGCAGCAGGAAATCGACATGGTGATGACCGTGTCGGCCAATGAACGGCTGCAGAAAATGGATTTCGAGGCGATGGGGGCGGAGGAGATCGCCGCCGCCAAGGCCGAGATCCGCAAGCTGACCCTGCCGCTCGACCTGCGCCGCACCCGCCGCCGGCGGCCCGATCCGACGGGCCCCCATGTCGATCTGCGCGCCACCATCCGCCAGAGCCTGCGCCATGGCGGCGAGATCCTCTCCATCGCCCGCACGCGGCGCATCGAGACGCCGCCGCCGCTGGTGGTGATTTGCGACATCTCCGGCAGCATGGCCCGCTATGCCCAGGTGCTGCTGCACTTCCTCCATGCCGTCGCCAATGATCGGGACCGGGTGCAGGTGTTCCTGTTCGGCACCCGCCTCACCAACATCACCCGCCAGCTCAAGCACCGCGATCCCGAGGTGTCCTTCCAGATGGTCGCCCATGCGGTGCCCGATTGGTCCGGCGGCACGCGGATCGGCGAGGCGCTCGGGCTGTTCAACCGCAACTGGTCCCGCCGGGTGCTCGGCCAGGGCGCGGTGGTGCTGCTGGTGACCGATGGGCTCGATCGCGACGGCGCCACGGGGCTGGCCGAGAACATGGAGCGGCTGCACAAATCCTGCGCAAGGCTGATCTGGCTCAATCCGCTGTTGCGTTGGGACGGGTTCGAGCCAAGATCCCAGGGTATCCGCGCGATGCTGCCGCATGTGGACGATTTCCGCCCGGTCCATAACCTCGACAGCCTGCGCGCCTTGATCGCAACCCTCTCGACGGCGCCCCGCGCCGGCCTGATGGACAAATGGAGGCTTTCGGCATGAGCGACTCGCAGGACATTCTTTCGCTGGCCACCGCCTGGCGCAGCGCCGGGGAGCAGGTGGCCATCGCCACCGTCACCGAGACCTGGGGCAGTTCACCCCGCCCGGCCGGCAGCCAGCTCGCGGTGACCGTCAGCGGCAAGATCGCCGGCTCGGTGTCCGGCGGTTGCATCGAGGGCGCGGTGGCGGAGGCGGCGATGAAGACCATCGCCTCGGGGGTGCCGCAGCTGCTGGATTTCGGCATCACCGATGAGCGGGCCTGGGAGGTGGGGCTGGCCTGCGGCGGCAAGCTCAAGGTGTTCGTGGAGAGGCTGGCATGACGCCGGAACTCCTGGCCGAACTTACCGCCGCCCGCGCTGCCAAGCGCCCGGTGGTGATGGCCACGCGCCTGCCCGGCGGCGAGCAGATGCTGCTGCCGGCCGAGGGGGTGGATGCCGAACTGGCGACCGCCGCCCAGCGCGCGCTCGACCGCGACGAAAGCGGCACGGTGAAAATCGGCAATACCGACTGGTTCCTGCACGCCTACAATCCGCCGATGCGCCTCATCGTGGTGGGGGCGGTGCATATCTCGCAGGCGCTGGTGCCGATGGCGGCCCAGATGGGCCTGAGCGTGGTGGTGGTGGACCCCCGCCGCTCCTTCGCCACCGAAGAGCGCTTCCCGAACGTGACTATCGTGACGGACTGGACGGACGAAGCGATCGAGGCCCTGGCGCCCGACGTGCGCACCGCGGTGGTGACGCTGACGCACGACCCCAAGCTCGATGACCCCGCGCTCGATATCGCGCTGAAATCGCCCGCCTGCTATATCGGCTCGCTCGGCAGCCGCCGCACCCATGCGCGGCGGCTCGACAGGCTGCGGGCGATGGGGCACTCCGAGGCGGCGCTGGCTCGCATCAAGGGCCCGGTCGGCCTCGATATCGGCGCCGTCACCGCTCCCGAAATCGCGCTCTCCATCCTCGCCGAATTCGTCGCCGCCCGGCGCAATGCGAAGCTGTTCGCGCGGGAGGCGAAGGCGGGCTGAGGCTATGATCTTCGGCTCCTTCCCCCTCGCCGAAGCCCTCGGCGCCGTGCTCGCCCATTCGCATCGCCTGCCGGAGCGGATGCTGAAGAAGGGCACCGTGCTGGATGACGCCGCCATCGCCGCCCTGCGCGCCGCTGGGCGGACGGAGGTGATTGCGGCGCGGCTCGATGACGGGGATGTGCCGGAGAACGAGGCGGCGGATCGTATGGCGCGGGCTTTCGATGCGCCGCTGCTCTCGCGCCGGCGGGCGGTGACTGGGCGGGTGAACCTGCATGCCGATACGGCGGGGTTGCTGCGCGTCGATACCGCTTCCATCGATGCCATCAACGGGATCGATGAGGCCTTCACGGTGGCCACCCTGCCGGACTACGCGCCCGTCGCGGCGGGGGACATGGTGGCGACGATCAAGATCATCCCCTTCGCGGTGCCTGGCGCGGCGCTGGCGCGGATCGAGCAGGCGGCGCGGGGATCGGGCGCCATCACCCTGCATAAATTCGCCCGCCGCACGGTCGGCCTGGTGCTGAGCGAGCTCGCCGGGCTGAAGGACAGCGTGGTGGAAGGCACCATCGAGGCGACGGAGGGGCGGGTCGCGGCTCTCGGTGGGCGGCTGCTGCCGGCACGGCGTTGCGCCCATGACGCGGCGGCGATCGCGACCGAGCTCCTGGCCCTCAGGGCGGAGGGCGCCGATATCCTGCTGGTCGCCGGTGCTTCCGCCACGGTGGACCGGCGCGATGTGGGGCCATCCGCGGTGGTGCAGGCCGGCGGCGAGATCGTGCATTTCGGCATGCCGGTCGATCCCGGCAACCTCATCTGCATCGGCCGCATCGACGATATCCCGGCCCTGGTGCTGCCCGGGTGCGCCCGCTCGCCCAAGCCCAACGGGATCGACTGGGTCCTGCAACGCATCGCCGCGGGGCTGCCGCTCGGGCGGACCGAGATCATGCGCATGGGGGTCGGCGGACTGCTGAAGGACACCGATGCGCGGCCTTTGCCCCGCGCCCGCGCCGTGGCCCGTGAGGCCCCGCCGCCCCGCCCGACGGCGGCGGCGGTGATCCTGGCGGCCGGCAAATCCACCCGCATGGCGCCTTACAACAAGCTGCTGGTGGCCGATCGCGCGGGCAAACCGATGATCGCCCGGGTGGTGGACAACGTGCTCTCCACCGCCGCCCGCCCGGTAATCGTGGTGACCGGCCATCTGGCGCCGGAGATTGAGGCGGCGCTGAAGGGCCGCCCCGTCACCTTCGTGCACGCCACCGACTATGCCGATGGGCTCGCCGCCTCGCTCAAATCCGGCATATCAGCGGTGCCGGAGAGTGCGCCGGCCGCCATCGTCTGCCTCGGCGATATGCCACTGGTGACCGGACGGATCATCGACCAGATCATCGCCGCGCACGACCCGGACGAGGGCCGCGCCATCGTGGTGCCGACCCATCAGGGCAAGATCGGCAACCCGATCCTGTGGAACCGCCGCTACTTCCCCGACATAATCGCGCTCACCGGCGATGCCGGGGCACGCTCTCTGCTGAAGCGGCACATGGAGCAGGTGGCGGAGATCGACGTGGGGGATGACGCGGTGCTCAGGGATTTCGACACGGTGGAGAGCCTCGCCACCCTGCCCGCCCGCATGCGGCCCGAACTCGGGTGAGCACCTGGCGGCCGATGCTGGCCGAAGACCTGCCGGGCGTGGATGCCGTCGCCGCCATCGTGCACCCCGGCTTCCCCGAGGACGGGGAGGTGCTGGCCGAGCGCCTCGCGCTCCATCCCGCCGGCTGTTTCGCGCTCGATGGCGAGGCGGGGATCGCCGGCTACCTCATCAGCCACCCCTGGCACGACAATGCGGCACCCAAGCTCAACAGCCGCCTCGGCGCCATTCCCGCCGATGCCGAGACCTACTACATCCACGACCTCGCCTTGCATCCGGCCGCCCAGGGAACCGGCGCAGCCGGCGCCATCATCCGCCGGCTGATGGCCGAAACCGCTGCCTTCCCGCGCCACGCTTTGGTGGCGGTGAACGGCTCCGCCCCCTTCTGGTCCCGCTTCGGCTTCAGCCCCGCCGAGGGGCCGGACCTCGCGAGCTACGGCGGCGCGGCGATCTACATGGTGCGTGCCGGCGTGTAACGCATCGCCGGTTGAAGGGTTGTGCCTCCCACACCAGGAGAAACCCCGATGACCATCGCCAGCGATATCGCCTTCACGCCCTCCGTCAAGGCGGTCCAGGCGGCCAAGGGCTCGCGCGCCCTGTTCGCCGCCATGGAGGCCAGCGGCGGCTGGAGTGCGACGATCACGCCCGAGCTCACCGCCTTCATCGCCACCCAGCGCAGCTTCCTGCTCGCCACCG
>CAIYPH010000247.1 GCA_903928045.1 uncultured Rhodospirillales bacterium | reverse complement strand
ATCGCCGCCTCGGCCAGCGCCTCGTCCATCGGCACCACGGCGGACCCGAAGCGGCGGATACCGCGCTTCTCGCCCAGCGCCTGCGCCACCGCCCGGCCGAGCACAATGCCGACATCCTCGGTGGTGTGATGCATGTCGATATGCAGATCGCCATCGGCGCGCACCGTGAGGTCGAACAGCGCGTGGCGCGCCAGCGCGGTCAACATATGGTCGAGGAAGCCGATGCCGGTGGCGATATCCGCCTTGCCCGTGCCGTCGAGATCGAGGCTGAGGGTGATATCGGTTTCCGAGGTTTTGCGGGAGATCGTGGCGCTGCGGGTCATGGGCCGCTCAATAGACGAAAACCGCGCCCCCCGGCAATCAAAGCCAATTGCAACACCGTACGGCCTCGGGAAAAATGCCCGCACGCCCCGGGGGATGAACCATGGCCGACGCCGCCGATTTCCGCCGCCTCGCTTTGGCGCTGCCCGGCACCGCCGAGGCCCAGCATGTGGACCGGCGCTCCTTTCGCGCCCGCGTGATCTACGCGACCCTGAGCCCCGACGAACAGACGGCCAATCTCCGCTTCACGCCTGAGGATCAGGCGTTCCGCTGCGAGGCGATCCCCCATGGCTTCGCGCCCGTTCCGGGCGGCTGGGGAAAAATGGGCTGGACCACCGTGACCATCGCATCCGTCGCCGCCGACGAACTCGCCTCCGCCCTCGAAGCGGCATGGCGCGCGGCCACGACGAAGCCGCCCCGCCGCCGGGGCTGATCCGCCCATTCCCCGTCATCTGGGGAGGCGGCTTGCCGTGGCCGGCCGGCCGCGCCATCTAGCCGGATCATGAACACACAATCCTCCCCTCACGATCCAGTGGGCTGGCACGGCACCACCATCCTCTGCGTCCGCCGCGGCGCCACCGTGGCGATGGCCGGCGACGGCCAGGTCTCGCTCGGCAACACCGTCATCAAGGGCAATGCCCGCAAGGTGCGCCGCATCGGCGACGGCCATGTGCTGGCAGGGTTCGCCGGCGCCACCGCGGACGCCTTCACCTTGCTGGAACGGCTGGAAGCCAAGCTCGAACGCTTCCCCCACCAGCTCGAACGCGCCTGCGTCGAACTGGCCAAGGACTGGCGGACCGACCGGTATCTGCGCCGGCTCGAGGCGATGATGACAGTGGCCGACAAGGACCGCAGCTTCACGCTGACCGGCAATGGCGACGTGCTGGAGCCCGAGGACGGGGTGATCGCCATCGGCTCGGGCGGCAATTTCGCCCTGGCCGCCGCCCGCGCCTTGCTCACCATCGACGACCTCGGCGCCGAGGAAATCGCGCGGCGTGCGATGAAAATCGCCGGCGATATCTGCGTCTACACCAATCACAGCGTCATTGTTGAAACGATCGGCTGAGCCATGGACGTTCCCACTTTTTCGCCGCGCGAGATCGTCAGCGAGCTCGACCGCTTCATCGTCGGCCAGAATGACGCCAAGCGCGCGGTGGCCATCGCGCTGCGCAACCGCTGGCGGCGCCAGCAACTGCCGGATGGGCTGCGCGAGGAAGTCGTGCCGAAAAACATCCTGATGATCGGCCCCACCGGCTGCGGCAAGACCGAGATCGCGCGCCGGCTGGCCAAGCTGGCCCAGGCGCCCTTCATCAAGGTGGAGGCGACCAAGTTCACCGAGGTCGGCTATGTCGGGCGGGATGTGGAGAGCATCGTGCGCGATCTGGTCGAGGTCTCGATCACCATGCTGCGCGATATCGAGCGCAAGCAGGTCGCCGCCAAGGCCGAGCTGGCCGCGGAGGAACGGCTGATCACCGCGCTATGTGGCGAACAGGCGGCCGCCGATACCCGCTCCAAATTCCGCCGCATGCTGCGCACTGGCGAACTGGATGACCGGGAGATCGACATCGCCCTCACCGAGGCACCCGCCAACCCGATCGGCCAGCTCGACATGCCCGGCATGCCGCCGGGGCAGATGATCAATCTCGGCGAGATGATGAAAGGCATGTTCGGCGGCGCCCGCACTTCAGAAAAGAAGATGAAGGTATCGGCGGCCCGCATCGCGCTGGAGCGCGAGGAGGCCGACAAGCTGCTGGACGGTGAGCGCCTGACCAAGGACGCCCTAGCCCATGCCGAGAACAACGGCATCGTCTTCCTCGACGAGATCGACAAGGTCTGCGCCCGTTCCTCCGAGGGCGGCTTCCGCGGCGGCGACGTCTCCCGCGAAGGCGTGCAGCGCGATCTGCTGCCGATCATCGAGGGCACCACGGTGACCACCAAGCACGGCCCGGTGAAGACCGACCACATCCTGTTCATAGCCTCCGGCGCCTTCCACCTCGCCAAGCCGTCGGACCTGCTGCCCGAGTTGCAGGGCCGTCTGCCCATCCGCGTCGAACTCGCCCCCCTCTCGCGCGCCGACCTGCGCCGCATCCTCACCGAGCCCGAGGCGAGCCTGGTGAAGCAATACCAGGCGCTGATCGGCACCGAGGGCGTGGCGCTCGATTTCACCGAGGACGCGATCGACGCGCTCGCCGACCTCGCGGCTGACATCAACGACCGCATCGAGAACATCGGCGCGCGGCGGCTGCATACGGTGCTGGAGAAGCTGCTGGAGGAGATCAGCTTCACCGCCTCCGATCGCGGCGGGCAGAGCGTCTCGGTGGACGCCGCCTACGTGAAAGAGCGCGTGGCGCCCCTGGCCGCGCGGGGGGATCTGAGCCGCTTCATCCTTTAACCGCGGCGCGCGGCGTGTTAGAACATCCGTAGTAACGGAGGTTCCCCCATGTCCGCGCTCAAACTCATCGCCATCGGCAACTCGGTCGGCGTCACCCTGCCCAAGGAGTTGCTGGTGAAACTCGGCGTCGGCAAGGGCGATACGCTCTACGCGATCGAAACCGAGGACGGCGTGCGGCTGACCACGGCGGACCCGGAGTTCGAGGCGCAGATGGAAGTCGCCAAGCGCCAGATGAAGAAGTGGCGCAACGTGCTGCGTGAGCTCGCGAAATGACGGTCTGGCTCGGCCGCCCGCTGATTCTCGCCGTCCACGACATGCAGATCGCCGAACATGGCGGCGGCAGCGGCGTGCGTGACCTGGGATTGCTCGAAAGCGCGCTGGCCAGGCCGATCAACCTCGCCGCCTACGGGAAACCGGACAACGCCGAGTTGGGTGCCGCCTATGCGATTGCGATCGCCCGCAACCATCCCTTCGTGGACGGCAACAAGCGCACCGCCTGGGCGGCGATGGTGACGTTCTTCGATCTCAACGGCGTGGAGTTCGATCCCGGCGAAGTCGAGGCAACGGCCACCATGCTCCTGCTGGCCGCCGGCGAGATCGACGACACCAGCTTCATCGCCTGGGTCCGCCAGCACGCGCACACGCTATATCCACTCGGATATAGCGTCGACGCACGAACCGCGCTATAACGGCGGCAACACAAGGGGAACCGCCATGAGCCAAGCCGCCGCCTATGAGCGCTTTCGCGCGCGGCACGACACCACCTTCATCATGCCAAACGCCTGGGATGGCGCCTCCGCCGTGCTGATGCAGGCGGCCGGCTTCCAGGCCATCGGCACCTCCTCCGCGGCCATCGCCTTCGCCATGGGCCGGCTCGACGGCCACCACGCGGTGAGCCTCGCGGACTCCGTCGCCAACGGCACGCTGATCACCCAACTCACCGGCCTGCCGGTCAACGGGGATCTCGAGGACGGCTACGGCCCCTCGCCCGAGCACTGCGTCGCCACCGTCGAGGCGGCGATCGCCGGCGGCATGGCCGGTCTGGGTATCGAGGACACCACGGCCGATCCCGCCAACCCCATCCATGGCTTCGACGCCGCCGTCGCCCGCATCCGCGCCGCGGCCAAGGCCGCCAAGGGCCGCATCCTGCTCACCGGGCGCACCGACAACTTCCTCCACGGCCGCGCCGATCTCGACGACACCATCCGCCGCCTCGTCGCCTTCGCCGAAGCCGGCGCCGACGTGCTCTACGCCCCCGCCCTGCCGGACATGGACGCCATCCGCGCCGTGGTGAAGGCGGTCTCCCCCAAGCCGGTCAACGTGCTGATCGCGCCCCGCTCCGGCCCCGTCCCCCTTGCCGAGCTCGCCGCGGCCGGCGCCAAGCGCATCAGCCTCGGCGGCTCGCTCTACCGCGTCGCCATGTCCGGCCTCAATGACGCACTGGCGAGCCTCGCTGCCGGTGATCTCTCGCCTGCCCTGCGCGGCATGCCGACAAAAACCTTCGCGGCTCATTTCAAGGGCTGACGGCGCACACCTCAGCCGCTAGCATCGCCCCAACGATAACCGACCGCGCGGATCAGCGCGGGTGCGAGGGGAGTTCATATCCATGCGTTCCATCCTGTCCGCCATCATCGGCGCCGTCGCGCTCGGCCTCGCGTTGCCGGCCGCCGCGCAGACCCATTACAGCTTCGGCTACGACCAGCCGCACACCACCGGCTACGGCATCGCCGGCGACACCTTCGCCAATAAGCTCGCCGAGCTGTCCAAGGGCAGCATGGTGATCGACCAGTTCCCCGGCGCCCAGCTCGGCCAGGAACCACAGATGCTGCAGAAGATCCGCACTGGCGATATCGACTTCATCATCTCCTCCACCGCCAATTCCGCCACCGTCTCCCCGCAGTCCGGCGTGTTCAGCCTGCACTTCGTCTTCCGCAGCGAGCAGCACCTCATCAAGTCCCTCGGTGACCCCAAGGTGGTCGCCGCCGTGCGCGGCATGTTCGAGGAGACGGTGCAGGGCGCCCACGTGCTGGCGCTGGCCACCCTCGGGCTGCGCGATCTCTATGGGAAGAAGGAGGTCCATAAGGTCGAGGACATCAAGGGCCTGAAAATCCGCGTGCAGGCCACCGCCACCGAGGACGCCATCTTCCCCGCCTATGGCGCGCAGACCGTGCATATGCCGTTCGGCAATGTCTACACCTCGCTGCAAACCGGCGTGGTCGACATGGCGGAAAACGGCGTCAACGTCTTCCTCGCCAACAAGCACTACGAAACCGCGCCGATCATGTCGATGACGGAGCATGAGGCCAACAACTCGGTGATCTGGGTGTCCGACAAGGCGTGGTCGAGCTTCAACGCCGAGCAGAAAGCCTGGGTGCAGGCCGCCGCCGACGAGGTCTCGCGCACCCAGCCGGCCAAGGCCCTGCAACTGGAGCGCGACAGCCTGGCCCGCCTGCAGAAAATGGGCGTGAAAATCGTCACCGACATCGATAAGTCCGGCTTCATCAGGATCGCCACCCCGTTCCAGGACAGCCAGGCCAAGGAGCTCGGCCCCCACGCGGTGAAGATCCTCGATCTCGTCCGCGCCATCCAGTAACCGGCGCATGGACGACGACCGGAGCATTGTCTCCGCCGCCACCCCCCACCTCAAATGGCGCGCACTCGATCCGCTCGAGCACGCGCTGATGGTGGGGTGCGGCATCTGCCTCGCCGCCTTCTCCACCTCGGTGTTCTGCGACGTGGTTACGCGCGAAATCGGCCATCCCTGGCTGTGGCTGCAGGAGGTGACAAGCGCCTTCTTCACCTACGGCATTTT
>CAIYPH010000246.1 GCA_903928045.1 uncultured Rhodospirillales bacterium | reverse complement strand
GCGCCGCACCCCGCACCCCGCGCGCCCCCACTCCTCCGCCCGAAGCGGCGCAACCGCGTCCGGCGCTGCCCCCTCTCCACGACCCGTCGAATGCGCTGCACCCCACCCTCAACCGTCCGGCGAAGCCCAAATTCTCAAAAATGAACCACTCGTCACCCCCCATTAGCACGCCTATTTTGTTACTATATCGTAAGTATATTCAACGCCCCCAAAACGGATAAAAGTTTTTTGCTTCTTTTTTCCAAAAAAGAAGCGCTTCCTTCCTCCCACGCCCCAGCCCCCGGCTTGCCGTAACCCGCCGTTCCGGTTCAACCTGCGGGCATGACCAGCACCATCCGCTCCTCCGTCTGCCCGCATGATTGTCCCTCCACCTGCGCCCTGGAGGTCGAGGTGATCGATGGCGCCCGCATCGGCGCCGTGCGCGGGGCGGCGGCCAATAATTACACCGATGGCGTGATCTGCGCGAAGGTCTCGCGCTACGCCGATCGCATCCACCACGACCGCCGCCTGACCCGGCCACTGCTGCGGACGGGCCCCAAGGGCAGCGGTCAGTTTCGCGAGATCGGCTGGGACGAGGCGCTCGATCGCATCGCGGAGCGCTTCCAAGCCCTGGCGGCGGCGCATGGACCGGAGACCATCTGGCCCTACTACTACGCCGGCACCATGGGCTTGGTGCAGCGTGACGGCATCAACCGGCTTCGCCATGTCATGAAATACTCCGGCCAGCAGAACACCATCTGCACCGCCACCTGCGAGGCCGGCTGGATGGCGGGTGTGGGCCGCTACACCGGACCGGACCCGCGGGAAATGGCCGAGGCCGACCTCATCGTGGTGTGGGGCGGCAACCCGGTGAACACCCAGGTCAACGTGATGACCCATATCGCCAAGGCCCGGAAGGGCCGCGGCGCCAAGCTGGTGGTGATCGACCCCTACCGCACCGGTACCGCCCAGCAGGCCGACCTGCACCTCGCCCTCCGTCCGGGCACCGATGGCGCGCTGGCCTGCGCGGTGATGCATATCGCCTTCCGCGACGGCCATGCCGACCGCGCCTATATGGCGAAATACGCTGACTGCCCCGAGGCGCTCGAAGCCCATCTGGCCGCCAAGACGCCGGAATGGGCCGCCGGCCTCACCGGCCTCAGCGTCGCCGAGATCGAGGCCTTCGCCCGGCTCTATTGCACCACCGACCGCGCCTATATCCGCACCGGCTATGGCTTCACCCGGATGCGCAACGGCGCCGCCAACCTCCATGCCGTCACCTGCCTGCCGACGGTCACCGGCAAATGGGTACACAAAGGCGGCGGCGCGTTCTGGAACAACCGTGCCATCTACCACTGGGACAAGACGCTGATCGAAGGGCTCGATGCCGTCGACCCAAGCGTGCGGACGCTCGACCAGAGCCGCATCGGCGCGGCCCTCACCGGCGATCGCAGCGAGCTTGGCGACGGCCCGCTTATCCATGCCCTGCTCATCCAGAACACCAATCCCGTCGCCGTCGCGCCCGACAGCAACAAGGTGATCCGCGGCTTCAAGCGCGAGGACCTCTTCACCGTCGTGCACGAGCAGTTCATGACCGAGACGGCGAAATTCGCCGACATCGTGCTGCCCGCGACCATGTTCATGGAGCATGACGACCTCTACCAGGCCGGCGGCCACAGCCATATCCAGATCGGCCCCAAGCTGATCGAGCCGCCCGGCGAATGCCGCTCCAACCACGAGGTGCTGCAAGGCCTCGCCAGCCGCCTCGGCGCCGAGCATCCGGCCTTCGCGATGACGGCGATGGAGATTGTGGACGCCACGCTGCGCGCCTCCGGCTGGCCCGGCGCGGCCGAAGTGGTGGAGCGCCGTTGGATCGACGCACAACCCGATTTCGCCGCCTCGCATTTCCTCGGCGGCTTCGGCCATGCCGATGGCAAGTTCCATTTCGCGCCGGACTGGTCGCGCATCGGCCCGCGCCATGCCGGCATGCCGAAACTGCCCGATCATATGGAGATCATCGACGAGGCCGGCGCTGACCGCCCGTTCCGCTTGGTCGCCGCCCCGGCGCGCCAGTTCCTCAACACCTCGTTCACCGAGATCGCCGCCGGACGGAAGCGCGAGGGGCGGCCGAGCGTGCTGATCCACCCCGCCGATGCCGGCCGGCTCGGCATCATTGAAGGTGGGCGGGTGCGCCTCGGCAATGCCCGTGGCGCTATCCTGGTGCATGCCAAGCTGTTCGAGGGCTTGCAGCCCGGCGTGGTGATCGTCGAAAGCATCTGGCCGCACGCCGATTTCGAGGGTGGGATCGGCATCAACGCGCTCACCTCCGACGACCCCGCGCCGCCGCTCGGTGGCGCGGTTTTTCACGATACGGCGGTCTGGGTGCGGTCCGCCGCGGCCGAACTCGCCGAAGCCGCGGAGTAACCCGATGTCCGACGCCGCCGAACGCCATCGCCGCCAGGTCGAGGCCTGGGACGGCCCGATGGGGAAGCAATGGGCGATGAACGAGGCCCGCACCGAGCGCGGCCTGATGCCGCTCACCGAGGTGCTGCTCGCCGCGGTCAACGCCCAGCCCGGCGAGCGTGTGCTCGATATCGGCTGCGGTTGCGGTGGTTACACCCTCGCCCTTGCCCGCGCGGTGGGTCCGGGCGGGCGGGTTACCGGGGCGGATGTGTCCACCGCCGTGCTGGAGGTCGCGGAAGCGACCAAGGCCGCGAACACCGATTATGTCCTGGCCGACGCCTCCACCCAGGACTTCTCCGCCATCGAGGCCGACCTGCTGACGTCGCGTTTCGGCGTGATGTTCTTCGGCGACCCCGATGCCGCCTTCGCCAATCTCCATCGCGCGCTGAAGCCCTCCGGCCGCCTTGCCTTCGCCTGCTGGCGAGCGGTGGCGGACAACCCTTGGGCCCGAGTGCCGCAGCAGGCGATCTTCTCGGTGATCGACCGGCCGCCGCCGCCGCACCCGGAGGAGCCCGGGCCCTTCGCCTTCGGTGACCCGGCGCGCATCCGCCGCATCCTCGCCGCCGGCGGCTTCTCGCAGCCTGAGATCCGCGCGTTCGACTTCGAGATGATGTTCCCCGCCGACCCCGAAGCGGCGGCCGCGGCCATTTCGACCGGCCCGATCGGCGGCCGCCTGCTGCGCGACCGGCCCGACGACGTGCGCGCCGCCGCGGTTGCGGCCATCGCCAAGGCGGTGACGCCCCATGTTTCGAACGGGTTCACCCGGCTCGGCGCATCGGTGTGGATCGTGCTCGCTCGCGCGTGATCGGCCTGCCGGCAGATTATTCTTGCAGCGCATGGCGGGGCTGGAGTTTGTAGCGCCATGTCCGCAACGCGTCTAAGCGCATTCGATCGGCTGCTGTCGTTCGACCATAAGGACCGGATCGCCGGCGCGCTGGTGGCGCTCGGTGAGGCGGCGGTGTGGATTCAGACCCGCCCCGGCCGGCAGCGCCATACCGCGGCGCTGGTGCTGGTGGGGTTGACCGGCGGGCTGTATCGGCTGACCGGGGATTTCGCCGTCGCGCACCCGCTGCTCGGGCTGATCCCGGCGGTGATGCTGGGGGCGCTGGTGCTCGGCTCCGCCGCCTATACCACCGCCGCGCTGGCCTTCATCGCCGCCCGCTTCGCGCTCTCGCCCGAACCGCTGGAGGGGAGCGGCGCCTCGACGACCGCGATGGCCGTCGGGCTCGCGCTCAGCTTCGGCGGCATCGCGATCGTCCACGCGCTGCTGCGCGAGTTGCAGGCCCGGCCCGGCCCGGCGACGGTGGCGGCGCTGCGGGAAAGTGCGGCGGCGCGGCGCGAGCGCGACGCCCAGGCCCGGCGCCTCGCCGACGCGGTGGAGAATGCCTCCTTCGGCATCGCGATCGCCGATCCGGTGACCGACCGCATCCGCTTCGCCAACCCCGCCTATGCCGGGTTGCGCGGCATGAGCGCCCGCGCCCTGATGGGCAAGCCGGCGATCCAGGCCTATGCGCAAAGCGAGCTGTCGCGCATCCCCGCGATGATGGATGCCTCCGACCGGATGGGCAGCGTGGAGTTCGATACCTGGTATCGCCTGCCGGATGGCGCATTCCTGCCGGTGCGCAACGGCATCACCTCGGTGCTCAACGAGAAGGGCGCGGTGCGCTACCGGCTGATCTACGCCGCCGACGCGACGCCCAAGCAGCGGGCGGAGGAGGCGAGCCGCGAGAGTGAGGCCCGCTTCCGCGCCACCTTCGAGCAGGCCGCGGTGGGCATCGCGCATATC
>CAIYPH010000245.1 GCA_903928045.1 uncultured Rhodospirillales bacterium | reverse complement strand
GCCTGGCCGGCATCGGTGCCGATGGTCTCGACGCCGAAGCCGATCACGTCCCGCTCCTCGACGAGGAACTTCACCGCATCCGGGTCCGGCCCGGGGGTGTGGGCGCCATCTTCCTACACGTTGGCGTAGTCGGCGCCCGAGCGCTTTGACCAGTCCGTCCGCAGGAACACCCAGTTCCCCGCCGGGATTTTGCCGTGCTTGGCTTCCCAGGCCTTGATCACCTCGACGGTGAGGATGAAGTCCGGGTTTTCGGCCGACTGCACCGAGCAGTCGATCACGCAGGCCGGGGCGATGAAGTTCTGCGCGTCGATGGTGTCAGTGGTGTTGTTCGGCAGGTCCTTGCCGGAAACCCAGTGGATCGGCGCGTCGAAATGGGTGCCGGTGTGCTCGCCGCAGGAGAAGTTGTTCCAATACCAGGCCGGCCCGCGATCGTCGTAGCGCGAGATTTCCTCCAGGCGGAACGGTGCGCACTGGCCGAACATCGGCGGCAGGGCGATGGTGGGGAATTCGGGCGAAAGGGTCTGGGTGAGGTCGATCACTTTGATCTTCCCGGCCAGCAGGTCAGCGGCGAAGGCGGCGAGTGTGCTCATATCAGGCTCCCTGGTTCAGCCCGCGCGCTCGCGGGCCAGCGTTGATGGATTGTCGCGCCAGCGGCGCATCACGTCCATGGCGATATCGCCGACGGCGATCTCCTCCAGCCCCTCGCGCAATCCGCGCAGGATGGCCGCGGCGAGCGCTGTGGGCGTTACCTTGGGTGGCGGGATGGCCTGATGCCATTCATCCTCAAGCGGGCCGACGAAGGCGGTCAGCACGCGGATCGGCGCGAGTGCGGTGCGCAGGCTCTGCGATAGCGACAGCCCGGCGGCCTGGGCGGCGCCGGTGAGGGCGAAGCTGGGGTCGGGGGCCAGTGCGTCGATGCCGTGAATGTTCACCCAGGCGCAGGCGCCGTACGGCCCATCGGCGGCGCGGGCCCTGAGCGTGGGGCCGAGCGCCTGGGCGAGGCGCAGCGGGCCGAAATAGGCCGCCTCCATCTCCTCCCGCGCGCTCACGAGGTCCCGCCGATCGAGCGGGCCACCGGGACGGATATGCAGCGCGGTGTTGACCACGATATCGATCCGCCCGCCGAATTCGGCCGCGAGTTCGCTGACGCTGGTGGCGTCTGTGAGGTCGAGCGGGACAGCATCGCCGGGCAGAGTGTCCTGGCCCTTGAAGGGCTTCCAGCCATCGGCGATGCCGAGGAACACCTGCGCCGCGCCGGCCCCCAGCAAGCTGCGCGCGGCCTCCTGGCCGAAAGCGGAGCGCCCGTCAGTGATGAGGATGCGCCGGCCGCGCGGGTCGCAGGTCATTTCACGGATCATCGGGTCATCCATCATGTTCGGCGAATCGCGCTCGGGCAGCGCCAGCAGCACGCCCTGGCCGGAGCGATCGAGCATCAGCCGCATCCGCGCCCGGCCCGCCGGCGTCACGTCGGGGTGGACATGCGCCACCGCGCTCGGACCGCAATCGAGCGCCACCAGCCCGGTGCGCCAGGGCGTGCGCACGCGGAAATAGGTATCGCCGCTGAGATGCACGGTGGTTTCGCCGAGCAGGGCGCCACCGGTCGGCACATCGCGCCACGGCAACTCGGTGCCGAGGCAGTCATGGCAGACGTCGCGCGGCGGATATTGCGCGGCGCCGCAGGCGGCACAGACTTGCAGCGCGAAGCGGCCCTGCGCGGCCATGACGGCGAGGCCGAGGGCGGCACGGCTGCGGCCGCCCTGCGGCATCAGCGCCTGGCGCGGCAGAGCGAGCGGATCGGCCTTGCGGCGGGGGGGGAGCGGCGGGCTCATGCGGCCTGCAATATCGCGGCACCCGAGCACAGGCCGCGGTCGTAGTTGATCATGCCGAAGCCCGAAACCAGGGCGGTGCGCGCATTGGCCACCTGCGGGCCGAGCGGCGCGCCGGTGATTTGCCGCAGCGCCTCGGTCATCCCGAGATAGCCGCCGGCCGCACCCGCCTGTCCGACGGAGAGTTGGCCGCCTGACGTGTTGTGCGGGAAATCGCCGGACAGCGTGAGGTCATGGCTGCGCACGAAATCCGGCCCCTCGCCCTTGGCGCAGAAGCCGAGGTCCTCGAACTGCATCATCACGATCACCGGGTAGTCGTCATACGTCTGCAGGAGATCGATGCCAGCGGGCGTAATTCCGGCCATCGCGTAGAGCTCCGGCATATCCATCGCCCAGCCGCCACGCAGCTGGATCGGGTCTTCCGGGAAGGCGTTGTGGCGCTCGATGGTGGAGAGCACGCGGGCCGTCTTGAGGCCGAGTGAGGCGGCGGTGTCGTCACGCATCACCAGGAAGGCCTCGGCCCCGGCGCAGGGCATCACGCAGTCGAACAGCGCCACGGGGGAGGAGACCATGCGGGCGGCGAGATACTCCTCCATAGTGAGTTTCCGCTTCATCAGCGCATGCGGAAAGCCGAGCGCGTTCTGCCGCTGGGCGATGCAGATGCGGCCAAAATCCTCCCGCGTGGCGCCGTAGCGGCGCATATAGGCGTCGGTGAGGATGGCGAAGCTGCCATTCGGCCCGGCCGCGCCATAGGGGTAGGTGGCATCGGCGGCGAAGCGGCTGAACCCCGCCACCAGCGCGCGGAAACTATCCGGCCCGTTGGTATCCCCTGCGACGCAGGCGACGATATCGGCATCCCCCGCCTGCACGGCCCGGGCGGCACGGCGCAGCGCCACTACCCCGGTGGCACCCCCCATCGGGATATGATCGAGCCAGCGGGGGGACATGCCGAGATGCTGGGTGAAGCCGACCGCGGTATCCGGGCCGAGGGTGAAGCTCGAGACGCAGAGCCCGTCGATATCGCGCTTGCGAATGCCGGCGCGGCGGATTGTCTCGGCGAGCGCCCGGCCGATCCACCAATGCGCGGTCTGGATCGAGTAGCGCTCATAGGGGATGGTGACGGGAACCGCCGCCACCACCCCGTCATAGGCGGCGCGCCGGCTCACGCGCGCTTCTTCAGGCCGCGCGTGTCGATGGTGCCGGGTGCCGTTTGCAGGGAGAGGGCGAGCTCCTTCAGCACGCCGCGCTGCACCTTGTTGGTGGCGGTCAGCGGCAGGGCGTCGAGGAAGGCGACGTAGCCGGGCGCCTTGTAATAGGCGAGCCGGGTGAGGCACCAGGCGGTGATCTCGGCGGCCAGAGCCGCGCCATCCGTCACCTTCGCCTGCGGCACAATACAGGCCAGCACCTCGTCGCCCCGGAGCGCATCCGGCACCGCGGCCACCGCCACCGCCTTCACGGCCGGGTGCTGCAACAGCACGCCCTCGACCTCGACGGCGGCGATGTTCTCGCCGCTGCGGCGGATGACGTTCTTCTTGCGGTCGATGAACACCATGTCGCCATCGGCGTTGCGGCTGACGATGTCGCCGGTGTGGAACCAGCCGCCTGCCCAGGCCCCCTCGGTGGCGGTGGGGTCCTTAAGGTATTCGGTGAAAAACCCGTAGCGCGGGTCCGGTCCGGCATGGCGCACCAGCAATTCGCCGGGCACCTCCGGCCCGACATCGGCGCCGGCGTCATCGACGATGCGGGCCTCCATGAAGTTCTCGACGCGCCCGAAGCAGGATTTACCGATCACCCGCGGCTCGACATGGGCGGAGATCACCGCGCCGGCGCCGGTTTCGCTCATCGCCCAGGCATCGATCAGCGGAATGCCGAAGCGCGCCTCAGCCTCGGCGTGCATGCGCCGGTCCGGGCCGGGGCAGAAGGCGAAGCGCACGGAATGCGCCCGCTCGGCGGGGCTCGGCGGCAGTTTCATCAGGATCGCCGGCATCACGCCGAGGCAATGCACGATGGTGGCCTTCGCACGAACCACGCTGTCCCACCAGGTGCTGGGGTGGAAGCGGTCGAGCGGGATGAGGCAGCCGCCCGACAGCATCATCGACATCGTCGAGGTCGCCATGGCGTTCATGTGGAAGAAGGGCAGGGGGGTGAGCATGCGGTCCTCGCCCGGGCGGAGTTCGCAGGCGCCGCTCATGCGGCCATACCAGCGGCCGCATTCGAGGAACCAGGTCTGCGACATCACGCAACCCTTGGGCAGGCCGGTGGTGCCGGAGGTATAGAGCAGCGCCGCCTCCGCTGCGGGGTCATCCGAGGGGGGCGCGCCCGGCATCGCGGCGTGCGGCGGGACGTCGTCTGGCCCGATCACCGTGAGACCCGGGGCGGCGCGGCGCAGATCGTCCTGGCGGGGCGCGATCGCAACGGCCAGCACCACCTCGCTATGGGCCAGCAGATATTCCAGCTCATTGGCCCTGAGATCGGGGTTCACCGGCACGATCGAGGCGCCGACGGCGTTGAGGGCGAACCAGTGCAGGAAGAACGCCGGCCGGTTCTCCAGCAGCAGCGCCACGCGATGCCCGCCGCCGTAGCCGGCAGCGCGGTACCGCGCCGCCAGTGCATCCACGCGTGCCGCCATCTCGGCATAGGTGAGGGTCTCGGGCGCCATGCCATAGGCGGCCGCCATCTCGGGCAGAATGTCGAGGAAGGGGCGGTCGCCCCACCGTGCGGCCGTGTGCAGGAAGGCCGCGTGAACCGTTGTATCGCTCATCACATGAACAACTGGATGTTGCCGAAGGCGCTGTCGCAGTTCACCAGGTCCACCCGTTTCAGTTTGATTTTCAATCGGCCGTCGATGAGTGCCAGGGAATGGCGGCTCCACCCGGCATAGAGCGTCTGCTCATCGAGCCGGGTTTCGACGTAGTGGAACGCCGCCCAGGTGGCGTATTCCCCGGCCGCATCGTCCCGCGCCTCCACCATCGGCGCTTGCATCAAATGATGGCAGCGGCTTTTCGGCTTCTGGCTGTAGGTCTTGGCGCCCTTGAGCCGCTCGACGCGGATGCGCAGCAGAAGCTTGTCGTCATAGAACAGGGAATTATGCAGGATCGGGTCGGTCTGGCCCATTTCCAGCGGCATCCAGTAGCGGCCGTCCTCTGCGAAGAGGTCGAGCCATTCCTCGAAGCGCTGTTCATCGATCAGGCGGGCCTCGTGCAGCACGAAGCCAATAAGGTCCTGATCGGTGATCATGCCACCACAACCTCGGCCATGAACTTCTTCCAGGCGCGCAGCTGGTTGCGCATCTGCCGCTCGGTGGTGCCGTTGGTCACCGCGGTATCCCCAGCGGTTTCGTCCGCCTCGTAATTGCGCTGGGTGTTGATCCAGACATTGCCGTCGGCTTGCATCGCGTCTTGCGCGCGTTCGTACATTTCGAGGTCGTCATGCCCCACCGGCGAGGTCGGCGCGTTGATGAGGCGTGAATACATCAGCGTGCGCTCCAGTAGCTTGTCGGGCGCGCCGACGAGCCGGAAAGTCCAGCTTTCCACCATCGTCTTGTCGGCGGCGATCGGTTTGAAGATGCGCAGCGCCTGGATCGGGCCCTTCATCGTCATGTTGGGGAAATAGGCGGTGTTATGGCGGTTGGTATCGAGGATGCGCCGCGCCTTCTCCTCACCATGGGCGGCGACCATCTGGTCGTAATAGCCGGGGATGGCGGAATAGTCGGAATGGATGGAGTGGGAGACGCCGGTATGGCCGTGCCCGTTCGGCCAGACCTGGATGCCCATGCTGTCGAACGCCTGATAGGATGACATGAAGGGCGCGTAGATCTCCACCGCCGGATGTTTCGGCGTGCCCGCCGGCATGGTGTTCCACACCGCCACCGCGGTGCCGGCCGAGCTTTCATGGGCGACCATGGGGTGGCAGGTGTCGGTGAGGTTCTCCATCAGCATCTTGTAGTTGCAGTGATGGAGATAGCGCAGCAAACCGCCGGCCACTTCCAGCTTCCCCACCGGCGAGCGGTCCACCATATTGTCGAGGCTGGAGAGGCTGTCGCCGAAGAATTCCTCGAAGCCGATGCCCTCGGCGGCGAGGCGGGCGAAGACGAAATCGCGGTAGACATGCACGGCGGCCACGGGCGTCATGCCCTTGGCGGCTTCGGAGCCCTTGAACTCGGTCTGGGCATAGCCGTCGGGCATCGGGATGGCGGCGATGCTGCCGTCAAGCCGGAAACTCCAGGCGTGGTAGGGGCAGCGGAAGAAGCGGCCGGTGTTGCCGCACAGCTCATTGGCCACCCGCGTGCCCTTATGCGGGCAGCGGTTGTAGAGCACGGAAATCCCGCCATCGCCGCGCCGCACCATCACCACGGGGGTGACGCCGATGGTGGTGGTGATGAAGTCGCCCATCGCCGGGATCTGGCTGGCATGTCCGACATAGACCCAGGCATTGCCGAAGACGTGCTTCATCTCGAGGTCGAACACCTCGGGGGAGGTGTAGATGTCGCGGTGGACCTCGGTTTCGCGGATCAAGGCGCGGGCGGATGGGATGTCGTATGGCATCGCGTGGCTCACAGGGTAGCGATGGTGCGCAGCGCGCCGTCGAGCAGCGTTCCGTCCTCGTCGGCGAGGGCGGCATCGCGCAGGCGGCGGATCCAGTCGGCGGC
>CAIYPH010000244.1 GCA_903928045.1 uncultured Rhodospirillales bacterium | reverse complement strand
GGGCCGGGCCCTTGGAACCCACGCCATTGAAGGAATGGTTTTGAGGGAGGAGAGGGGCCAACTCGGTGGATGCAACCATTGGGTCGGCCCCTCTCCTCCCTCAAAACCCTCTTAAGGAGTTGAGGTCCAGGTGCTCGGCACCTGGCAGGGGTGCAGGGGACAGCGTCCCCTGCCGGGTCCAGGGCGGAGCCCTGGCCTTCCCTCCCGCGCCCCTACTGCGCCGCCGCCTGGAAGCCGCCGGATTGGCGGGACCACATGCGGGCGTAGGGGCCGTTTTGGGCGAGGAGGGCGGCGTGGCTGCCTTGCTCGACGATGCGGCCGTGTTCCAGCACGATGAGGCGGTCCATGCTGGCGATGGTGGAGAGTCGGTGGGCGATGGCGATGACGGTGCGCCCGCGCATGAGGAATTCGAGCTGGGACTGGATGGCCGCTTCCACTTCGGAATCGAGCGCGGAAGTAGCTTCGTCGAGCACGAGGATGGGGGCGTTCTTGAGGATGACGCGGGCGATGGCGATGCGCTGGCGCTGGCCGCCGGAGAGTTTCACGCCGCGTTCGCCGACATGGGCATCGAGCCCGCGGCGGCCGTCCCAGTCCTCCAGGCGATCGATGAAATCGAGCGCTTCGGCCTGGGTGGCGGCGGCGATGACGTCTGATTCGCTGGCCCAGGGGCGGCCGTAGCGGATATTGTCGCGGATGGAGCGGTGCAGGAGCGAGGTATCCTGCGTCACCATGGCGATTTGGGTACGCAGGCTTTCCTGGGTGACGTCGGCGATATTCTGCCCGTCGATCAGGATGCGTCCCTCCTCCGGGCGGTGGAAATTGAGCAGCAGGTTCACCAAAGTGGATTTGCCGGCGCCGGAATGCCCGACCAGGCCAACGCGTTCGCCGGGGGCGATGTCGAGGCTGAGATCGTGCAGCACGCCGCGCTCGGTGCCGTAGCCGAAATTGACGTGCTCGAAGCGGATGCCGCCCTGGGTCACCTGGAGTTCGGCCGCCTCGGGTGCATCAGGCATTTGCCGGGCGACGGCGATGGAGCGCATGCCCTCCTGCACCACCCCTACGTTCTCGAAGATGGTGGTGACGTTATCGCCCACCCAACCCGCCATGTTGCTGATTTGCCACGCCAAAGGCAGCGCCATCGCCACCGTGCCGACCGCGATGGCGCCGGATTGCCACAGCAGCAGCGCGGTCCCGGCCGTGCCGACGATGAGGCAGGCATTGAGCAGGTTCAGCGTGACCACATAGCGCGTGGTCATCCGCAGTTGGCGGCGAAAGGTGCCGGTGTGCTCGTCGATGGTCTCGCGCACAAAGCTGTCCTCGTCGCGCGCCCGGGCGAACAGCTTGACGGTGAGGATATTGGTGTAGCTGTCGACAATCCGCCCGGTCAGCTTGGAGCGCACCTCGCTCATCGCCCGCGAACGATCCCGCATGCGCGGCACAAAATACCGCAGCATCAGCCCATACCCGCAGAACCACACCAGCATCGGCATCGCCAACCGCCACTCGATGCCGAGCAGCAGGATCACCGCCGAGGTGCCGTAGACCACGATATACCACACCGCGTTGGTGGCGCTGACCACGCTTTCGCGCAAAGAAGGCCCGGTCTGCATCACCCGGTTGGCGATCCGCCCGGCAAAATCGTTCTGGAAGAACGACCAGCTTTGCCGCACGACATGCCAATGGCTCTGCCAGCGGATCAGGTTGGTCATCCCCGCATTGATCGCCTGGTTGGTGGTCAGCGCGCGCAGAAACAGCGCGGCCGGCCGCAACACCAGCATCACCGCCGCCATCAGCGCCAGCTCATGCCAATGCCCGGTGAAAATCGCCGCCGGCGTCTCGCTGCCGGCCAGCGTCACCACCCGGCCGATCATGGTCGGGATGGTCACGTCGAGCAGCGCCACCACCAGCCCGGCGAAAAACAGCAGCGCCAGCAGGCCGCGCACCTGGCCGATGAAGTGGAGATAGAACCGCAGCAGCCCGCGCCGCCCCGCCAGCACCGGCGGCGGCCGATCGGGCGGAACGTCGGTGGGCCGCAGCAGCCTCTCGAAAAATGCGAACATTCGTTCCGTTTCCCCCAACGCCACGCCGCGCGTCAAACGCTATGAGCGCCCGGCCGCCATGCCCTATGCTGGCGCGATGGACGACGATGACGAGCATGACGGCCCGCGCCTCCCCCCGGGCACCCCCAATTACATGACCCAGGCCGGCTATGACCGGCTGCGGGCGGAGCTCAACCAACTCTCCCGCGTCGAGCGGCCCAAGATCGTCGAGATCGTCTCCTGGGCCGCCGGCAACGGCGATCGCTCGGAAAACGGCGACTATCTCTACGGCAAGAAACGCCTGCGCGAGATCGATCGTCGCATGCGTTTCCTCACCAAGCGCCTGGAAATCGCCGAGGTCGTGCATCCGGCACGGCAGACCAACCGCGATCGCGTGTTCTTCGGCGCCACCGTCACCTACGTCAACGAGCGCGACGAGGAACGCACCGTCACCATTCTCGGCATCGACGAGGCC
>CAIYPH010000243.1 GCA_903928045.1 uncultured Rhodospirillales bacterium | reverse complement strand
GTTAGGTGCGAGGCATCGACTCACACATCAATCGAGCCGGGCAAGAGAATTCAAATGATTCGAAAACCTTCCGGACGGACACTGACGTCGGGGATGGTTGGGCTGGGTCGAAGACCCTCAAGTGGGTGCTTGGCCTGATCCTGTTCCTGCTTGCCCTCGCCGCGGTGGCGACCTCCGCCCTCATCGTCGAACGGCAGGCCGCGCTGCAGCGGGTGTCGCGCTACAACCTGACATGGCTCCTCAGCCAGGCCGTGAGCGAGACATTGCGCTTCGCCGAAGCCATCTCGGCGGCGGCGGTGCCGGGCAGCAGCGTTGATCGTGACGACGTCGAACTTCGCGCTGACGTGCTGGAAAGCCGCATGAACCTGCTGGGCGCCGGCGAGGCCGCCGCGTTCATCGAAACGCGCCCCGACCTCAAGGAATCCGTCAGAGCGATGCGGCGTTCCCTCGACGACGCACACCCGCTGATCGGCAAGCTCCCCAGCGCCGAGGCCGCCCTGAAGCTGCGGTCGCTGGTCGAACCCATGCTCCCGCGGATGGCCGAACTCGCGGCCGCCTCAAATGTGCGCAGCGGTGACATCGTCGCCGATGACCAGCGGGACCTCAGTGCACTGCATTGGACTTTGACGGCCCTGCTGTTCGCCATCATGGGGGTTGCCGCCTCCCTTGTCTGGCTGCTCACCTGGGTGCGCAATCGGCTGATCAAAGACCTCGTGCGCGCCAAGGAGGCCGCTGAGGCCGCCAATACCGCGAAATCCCAGTTCCTGGCCAATATGAGCCACGAATTGCGGACGCCAATGAACGGCGTGCTCGGGATGCTCGAAGTCATCGCGCTCGATTCATTGTCGGCCACGACGAAGCGATATGTGGAAGTCGCGCGGCAGTCCGGCATGATGCTGCTTGATTTAATCGCTGGTATTCTTGACTTCTCGAAGATCGACGCTGGCCGGCTGGCGCTCGACCATCAGCCGTTTTCGGTCCGCGGGATGGTGGAGGACATTGCCGACCTGATGACCGGCCAGGCGCGAACCAAGCAGTTGCAACTGAACCTCGAGATCGCGCCGGACCTGCCCGCAAGCTCGATTGGCGACCCGGTGCGGCTGCGCCAGATCCTGATCAACCTCGTCAGCAATGCGATCAAGTTCACCGCGTCCGGCAGCGTGACCATCGCGCTCTCGCGCGACTCCCGCAACACAGCGTTGATCCGCTTCGAGGTGCGCGATACCGGCGTCGGCGTCGCCGCGGAAAAGCAGACCCAAATTTTCGAGCCCTTCGTGCAGGCTGATTTGTCGAGCACGCGCCGCTTTGGTGGTACGGGGCTCGGGTTGACGATTGCGCGCCAGCTCGTGGAGCTCATGGGCGGAGAGATCGGTGTTGTCAGCCAGGAGGGGAGTGGCGCGACCTTCTGGTTCACCGTACGCCTCGAGGATGGACCAGCCAATCCGGCGGTCGACGCCGCCGGGCCGGCGGCATTGCGCGGCATGTCCGTCCTGGTCGCCAGCCGCGCCAAGGTGGACGACCGGGGGCTCGTCGAAAGCCTGTCGTCGCTCGGGATCTACTCCATGGTCGCGGATAGCTGGGACGCGGCGATGCGCATGGCGCGGCAGGCGAGCGATGAGCGGCATCCCTTCACCGCAATTATCGCCGATACCGGTCTCGTTACCCAGCCAAGCCTTGCCGCCGCCAGACGCGCCACCGGCGCGCCCGAGGGGGACGAACCACGCCTGGTGCTGGTCGGCGATGGACCGCTGGCGGCGGATTTCCCCGGCGCATTGCGCATCGAGCAGCCAATCACGCTCGCCCAACTCGTCGATGTCCTGAGCAAGGCGACGCAGGAGCAGATCACACCGCCCGGCGGCGATGCCGGCCCGGCCGTTGCCGCCCCCGCTCGGTCGCGGGCGATCCGGGCGCTGGTTGTTGAGGATGTGCCGATCAACGCGGAGCTTGCCATTGCCCTGCTCCACGTCGCCGGATGCGAGGCGGATGTCGCCGAAAACGGTGAGGCGGCGATCCGGATGAACGCCGATCAACGCTATGATATCATCCTGATGGATAATCACATGCCGGACATGGATGGGCGCGAGGCGACACGGCGCATCCGTGATGCGGAAGCCAGGATTGGCATCCACACGCCAATCGTCGGCTTGTCGGCCGATGCCATGGAGACCGACCGCCTCGCCTGTCTGGCCGCCGGCATGGACGACTACATGACCAAGCCGATTTCCATGGCCGCGTTCAGCGAGACCCTGCGCAAATGGGCGCCGCGGCCGGCCTGACCGGCATCAGCCGCTCCGCCCCAGCCGGCTCCTCAGCTGATGCGCCCAGTAGATCGCCTGCGCCGGCAGCCGCCCGAGCGGCCCGCCGGCGAAGGGCAGGCCGAAGCGGCGGAACAACTGCCAGCGCGTATCGCCCTCGGTGATCGCGGCGGCGATGATATTGCCGGCCATGGTGGTGATGCCCATGCCGAGCCCGCCGAAGCCGGTGGCCACCCAGAGGTTCGGCCCGAGCGCGCCGATCATCGGCATGCGGTGGCGCAGATAAGGCATCCGCCCGCCCCAGGCGACCTCGGCCTTCACCGCGGCGAGGTCCGGGTAGAACCAGGCCATGTCGCGCGCGAGCTTCGCCTTGAGCGCCTCTTCCGAGGGCATCAGCATGCCGACACGCCCGCCCCATAACAACCGCCCATCGGCGAGCGGGCGGTAGTAGTTCGAGGCGAAGCTGCGGTCGGCCAGCGAATGCTTGGTGCCGATCACCTGGGCGAGATTCTCGCCGAGCGGCTCGGTGACCATCACGAAGGTCGCCACCGGGATCGTCGCCGCCCACACCTTCCAGTCGATCATGTTGACGTAGCCGCCGCCGGCCAGCACCACATGATCGGCCAGCACGCGCCCGCCCGGGGTTCGCACCTCGTGGCGGGCGCCCACCTGCACGATCGACAGCGCGGGGCTGTCCTCGTAGAGCCGCGCCCCCTGGGCCACCGCCGCGGCCGCGGTGCCGCGGGCGAGCTTCAGGGGATCTAGGCTGAAGGCTTCCGGGTCGAGCGAGCCGTCGCAATAGCGCGTCGTCGCCAGCGTCGTGCGCACCTTGGAAGGTGACCAGACTTCCAGCTCCCGGCCGAAGTTCTTGGCCATATAGGCGGCGTTCTCCGCCATCGCCTCGCCGTCTTCGGCCATCGAGAAGATCAGCCGCCCCATCACCAGCTCGCCGACATCCATGCCGTAGCGGGCGATCCGTTCGCGGATCAGCCGCAGCGCCCCGCGCGTCATGGTGTAGAGCTCGCGCGCGTCTTCGAGGCCGACCATGGCGGCGAGATCGGCCGGGCGGGTGGGATAGCCCGGCACCACGAAGCCGCCATTGCGGCCGGAGGCGCCGAAGCCGATCCGCTTGGCCTCCAGCAGCACCACGTTGCGGCCACGCTCGGCGAGATCGAGTGCGGTGGCCACGCCGGCCATGCCGCCGCCGATGACGCAGACTTCCGCCTGCGTCTCACCCTCCAGCGCCGCATGGCGGACCGTGAGGTCCGTCGTGCGGACGTAGTGGTTGTCGGAATAGCCGCTCATCGGCGCAGACGGGTCCAGACCTTGTCGCGCAGATCGAGCGAGCCGGCCGGGCAGGTGGTCACAGGGCGCAGCCGGGCCAGCGCCTCGGGCGGCGTGTTGATGGCGGGCTCGTTGCGCAGCGCATCCGACAGCAGTGGCGCGGAGGCGGGGATGGCGTTGTTATAGCCGAGGAAGTTGGAGGCCTCGGCGATGTTCTTGGGGTCCATCATCCAGTTGAGGAAGGTCTTGGCGTTCTCCAGGTTCGGCGCGCCCTTGGGCACGGCGAAATTGTCGGACCAGGAGTCGAGCCCCTCCTTGGGGTAGATCCACTCCAGCGTCGCCTTGCGCGCCTTGGCCCGGCGATAGGCGCCGTTCCACATCTGCTGCATCGACACCTCGCCGGCAACGATGCGGTCGGCGGTGGCGTTGGAGGAGTAGATGGCGACGGAAGGCTTCTGCTTGGCGAGTGCGTCAAACACGCGCTGGGCGTCCTCGGGCTTCTCCGAGCAGCGGTCGATACCGAGGTAATGCGCGGTGGAATTCCACGCCTCGCCCGGCGCGTTGAGCATGCCGACCTTGCCGACCAGGGAGGCTGGCGGGTCGAACAGCACTTTCCAGCTGTCCTCGAGCTTGCCGCCGGTCACCGCAGTGTCATAGGCGATGCCGGTGGTGCCCCACATATAGGGCACCGAGTAGGCGCGCTCGGGATCGAAATCCGGTTTGGCGAAGGCGGCGCCGACGTTCTTGAAGTTGGCGAGCTTGGCGGCGTCGATCTGTAGCAGCATGCCGTCGCGCGCCATGTTCTTAAGCGTCGGCCCGGTGGGCACAACGATGTCGTAGCCGGAGCCACCGGCCTGGAGCTTGGCCAGCATCGACTCGTTGGAGTCGTAGCTGTCGAGCGTCACCTTGATGCCGGTCTCGGCCTCGAAGCGCTTGAGCAGGTCGGGCGGCATGTAGTTCGACCAATTGAAGAGCTTGAGCTCTTTGGTCTGGGCCCCCGCCAGCGAAGGCACGAGGGCGACGGTGGCGGCGAGCAGCAGGCGACGGAACATGGAACCTCCTCGGAGTATCAGGACTTCGCGCGGGTCAGGCGCTGGGAGATGACCAGGATGGCGATCGAGGTGAACAGCAGCATCGTCGAGATGGCGTTGACCGCGGGCGTGAGACCAGTTCGGATCAGGCCGAAGGTGTATACGGGCAGGGTGGTGGTGCCCGGGGCGGAGAGGAAGAAGGAGAAGGTGAAATCCCCCAGCGATACGACGAAGGCGAGCATGGCACCGCCGAGCACGCCGGGCCAGATCAACGGGAAAGTGATCCGGCGAAAGCTTTGCCAGGGGCTGGCGTACAGGTCCGACGCGGCTTCGGCGAGTGCTGGATCGAGGTCATGCAGCCGGGCGCGGATCGGCAGATAGGCGAAGGGGATTGCGATCACCGTATGCGCCGCCATCAGCCCGGGGAGGCCGAGCGGGATGCCGACGAGCACCAGGCTCATCAGCAGCGCGACGGCGCCGGCGATTTCGGGCACCACGAGGGGGAGGCCGATGAACCGCTCGGCGATCTCGGCGCGGCGGCCGAGGGCCACGCGGGCGTTGCCGGAGAGCGCCAGCGCTGCGAGCGTTGCGGCGGTGGTGCCACCGAACATGGCGACCAGCGCGATCACCACCGAATTCGCGAGGGCCTGGCGCATCGGCTCGGACGCGAGCGCCGCGCCGTACCATTCGGTGGAGAAGCCGGACCAGATCGTGATCATCGGCCCGGCGTTGAAACTCAACGCGACCACCACGACGATCGGCAGATAGAGATAGAGCAACGTCGCCAGCGCGATGACCGACGTGCCGGGAAAGCGCAGCAGGTCCGGTCGGGCGGTCATGGCGCGCTCCGGAAGCGCACGCGATGGAGATAGGTGGCGGCCAGCACGAGGGCCAGCAGCACGAAGGCGAGCGCGGCGCCGAAGGGCCAATTGCGGCTATAGCCGAACTGGGCCTGGATGAGATTGCCCACCATCATCGACTTGCCGCCGCCCAGCAGTTCCGGCGAGATGAAGGCGCCGATGCCGGGGATGAACACCAGCACCACCCCTCCGGCGATCCCGGGCATCGAAAGCGGCAGGATCACCCGCGTCAGCACCCGCCAGCGATCCGCCCCGAGGTCAAACGCCGCTTCGAGCAGCCGGCGGTCGATCTTCTCGATGCTGAGGTAGATCGGCAGCAGCATGAAGGGCAGGAAGGAGTAGGTGAGGCCGATCGCCGTCGCGGTGGGGGTATAGAGGATGCCGAGGCGGCCGGTGAGCAGGCCGGTCGCGTGCAGGATTTGCTCGAACAGCCCATCCACCCGCAGCAGCAGCATCCAGGCGTAGTTGCGCACCAGCAGGTTGGTCCAGAACGGCAGCGTCACCAGGAACACCAGCAGCAGCCGGCGCTTCGGGGGCTGGAAGGCCATCCAGAGCGCGGTGGGCAGGGCGATGACGAAACTCGTCACCGTCGCGCTGCCGGCGAGGCCGAGGCTGCGGAGGAAAATCGCCACATAGTCCCAGTTCAACTCGCGCTCGCCGCTGAAGCCGCGCTCCCATAGGAAGGAGACATAGGCGTCGGCGGTGAAGCTGCCCCAGACGATGCCGCCATTGGGGTTGCGCTGCATGAGCGAGATCACCAGCAGCATGACCAGCGGCAGCACCAGCACCGCCCCGATGAGCAGGCCTGACGGTGCCAGCAGGAGGGCACGGCCGCGCATCAATCGGGCACGGCGCGCAGCGAAGCGGGGTCCACCCGTACGCGCACCGCTTCGCCGACCCGCGCCGGCGCCCGCGCGCCATGGCTCGGCTCGCGCAGGCGCAATCCGCCTCCTCCGGCGAGGGCGAGGTGGTAGGTGGTGTCCGCGCCGTCATAGACCACCTGGTCCACTGTGCCGGTGAGCGACTGGCCATCGGTGTCGTCCGGCGCCACAAGCCGCGCCCGCTCCGGCCGCAGCACCAGCGTGACCGGACCCTTCGGCCCGGTGTCGTCCGCGGCGGTCAGCTCGGCGCCGCCGGAAAGCAGGAACCGCCCCGGCGCGAGGCGGGTGGCAGTGATCAGATTGGCCTCGCCGATGAAGTCGGCCACGAAGCGCAGCGCCGGCCGCTCATAGATCTCCGCGGGGGTGCCGACCTGCAAAACCTTGCCGTCGCGCATCACCGCGATACGGTCGGACATTGTCAGCGCCTCGTGCTGGTCATGGGTGACGAAGACGAAGGTGATGCCGGTTTCGGCCTGGAGCCGCTTCAGTTCCAGCCGCATCTCGGTGCGCAGCTTCAGGTCGAGCGCACTCAGGGGCTCATCGAGCAGCAGCAGCTTCGGCGTTGCCGCCAGCGCGCGGGCGAGCGCGACGCGCTGTTGCTGGCCGCCCGAGAGCTGCGAGGGCTTGCGTCCGCCCAGCCCTTGCAGCCGTACCAGGGCCAGCATCTCCTCCACCCGCGCGGTGATCTCGGCTTTCGGGCGGCGCTGCATTTCGAGCGCGAAGGCGACGTTTTCCGCTACCGTCATGTGCGGGAAGACGGCGTAGCTCTGGAACACCGTGTTGACCGGGCGCTTCGGTGGCGGCAACCCGTCGAGTGGCTGGCCGCCAAGATGGATGCTGCCGGTATCCGGATGCTCGAACCCGGCGATGCAGCGCAGCAGCGTCGTCTTGCCGCAGCCGGAGGGGCCGAGCAGGGTGAAGAACTCGCCGGCGGCGATGTCGACCGAGACGTCATCGAGCGCGCGCACGGTTCCGCCGAAGGTCTTGCGCAGGTTGCGGCAGCTCAGCGCGCCAGGCGCGGTCCCGTCAACACCACCGACAAACCCCATGCCAGGTCCCCCGCCATGCCATCTGGGAGTAGAGTGGTATGGATCGCGGGCAGCTGTCTAGCGGGGTGGCGAGCAGGGGAGCTACGAAGGAAGCGCTCCTTTTTTGAAAAAAAGGAGCAAAAAACTTTCTGTCCGTTTGGTGCAGAGTCTCTGCGGCGAGGGCAACGCCAATGGATAAAAGTTTTTTGGTTCTTTTTTTCAAAAAAGAACCGCTTGCCTCCCTTCCTCCGCTCACCCCGCCGCCGGCCAAAACCGCCGGGACACGAAATGCCCCGCCGCCACCTCCTCCAGCCCCGCCGCGGCCTCTCCCGCATCGCCGGCTCGGAAATCCGCGTCCGGATGGGCCTCCAGCAGCCTCGCGCGTTGACGCGCGGGGTCGGGCAGCGGGACGGCGTCGAGCAGGCTGCGCGTATAGGGATGCGCCGGGTGCGCGTAGACCTGCTCCACCGGGCCAAGCTCGACGATCCTGCCGCCGAACATCACCGCCACGCGATGTGCCACGGCACGGACCACCGCGAGGTCATGCGCGATGAACAGATAGGACAGCCCGAGCCGGTGCTGGAGGTCGTGCAGCAGTTCGACGATCTGCGCCTGGGTTCGCACATCCAGCGCCGAGACCGGTTCGTCGCAGATCACGAAATCCGGGTTCACCGCCAATGCGCGGGCGATGACGATGCGCTGGCGTTGGCCGCCGGAGAACTCATGGGGGTAGCGGCCGACCATCGCGGGGTCCAGGCCGACGAGCATCATCAATTCCGCGACGCGCGCCGCGATGTCGCCTGGCGCCACCGTGGCGTGGACGCGCAGGGGTTCGGCGAGGATGCGGGCGACGGTCATGCGGGGATGCAGGCTCGAATAGGGGTTCTGCTGCACGAGCTGCATGTGCCGCCGCATCGCGCGCAGCGGGCGCGGCGCCATGCCGACGAGTTCGCGCCCCAGCAGCTCCACCGAGCCGCCATCCGCCGGCTGCAATTGCAGAATGGCCCGCCCCGTCGTGGTCTTGCCCGAGCCGGACTCGCCGACCAGGCCCAGGGTCTCACCGGCGGCGACGTCGAACGAGACGCCATCCACCGCCCGTACCGGCTTTCCCCCGCGGCGTGCGGGGAAGGTGACGCGAAGATCGCGCACGCTCAGCAAGGGCGCGCTCATCGGCCGCCATCGAGGCGGGGCACCGCGGCGAGGAGGGCGCGCGTATAGTGGTGGCGGGGGGTGGCGAACAGGGCGTCGGTCTGCCCGGTCTCGACGATGGCGCCGCCGTGCATCACATAGACCCGCTCAACCATGCCGGCGATGACGCCGAAATCGTGGCTGATCAGCATCAGCGCCATGCCGAGATCGCGTTGCAGGCGGAGCAGCAGGCGCAGGATCTGGGCCTGCACGGTGACGTCGAGCGCGGTGGTCGGCTCGTCGGCGATCAGCAAAGCCGGCTGGCAGGAGACGGCGATGGCGATCAGCACGCGCTGGCGCATGCCGCCGGAGAACTGGTGGGGGTGATCGTCGGCCCGCAGCGCCGGCTCGCGGATGCCCACGAGGTCCAGCAACTCGATGCTGCGCCGGCGGGCGGCGCGGCGGGAGAGGCTGGTGTGGCGCAGCAGGATGTCGTCGATTTGCGCACCGACGGACATCACTGGGTTGAGCGAGGACATCGGGTCCTGGAACACCATGGCGATGTGGCGGCCGTTGATGTCGCCCATCGCTGCCACGTCGAGCGCCAGCAGATCCTGCCCGCGGAAGCGGATTTCGCCGCCCCAGATGACCGCCGACCCCTCGGGGGCCAGGCGCATCACCGCCCGCGCGGTGACGGATTTGCCGGAGCCGGATTCACCGACGAAGCCGACCGCCTCGCCGGGATCGATGTGGAAGGAGATCCCGTCCACCACGCGGCCCGGCCG
>CAIYPH010000242.1 GCA_903928045.1 uncultured Rhodospirillales bacterium | reverse complement strand
GGGGTCGAGAAAGCCGAGCACGAGGTTGGCATCCGTCACCGTCGCCTGCTGGCCACCACGGCCGTAGCAGGCGGGGCCCGGATTGGCGCCGGCGGATTGCGGGCCGACATGCAGAATGCCGCCGGTATCGACATGCCCGATCGAACCGCCGCCGGCGCCGAGGGAGGCGATGTCGAGGCTGTTCAGCGCCAACCGATGCCCGCCGACCCCGCGGCCGGTGGTGAGCGAGGGTTCGCCGTTGACGATGAGGCAGATGTCCGTCGAGGTCCCGCCCATATCGAAGGGGATCAGATCCCCGCTGCCAAGGATATTCGCGGCATAGCGGCTACCGGCCACCCCCCCGGCCGGCCCGGACAGCACACCGCCGGCGGCGATGCGGGCGGCTTCGTCGACGGGGGTCACTCCGCCATGGGACTGGATGATCAGCAGCGGGCCGCCGTAGCCGGCCTCTTTCAGGCGGGATTCCAGGCGTTTCAGGTAGCGCGACAAGGCTGGGCCGACATAGGCGTTGACGATGGTGGTCGAGACCCGGTCGAACTCCTTGATCTGGGGGAATACGTCCGACGAGAGCGAGAGATAGACGCCCGGCATGGCGGCGGCCACCGCGGCGGCGGTTTCACGCTCGTGCGCGGCATCGCGCCAAGCGTGGAGGTAGCAGATGGCGACGGCTTCGACGTCGTGGGACTTCAGTTCGTCGATGGCGGCTTCGAGCGAGGCGCGGTCGAGCGGGATCTCGACGCGGCCATCGGCGCGGATGCGTTCGCGGACGCCGATGCGGCGGTAGCGGGGGACGAGTTGCACCGGGGGGGGCATGCGGAGGTTGTAGCGATCGTCCTTCAGCCCCTCGCGCATCTCGATCACGTCGCGATGGCCCTCGGTGGTGAGCAGGCCGACGCGGGCACCCTTGTGTTCCAGCAGGGCGTTGGTGGCGACCGTGGTGCCGTGGACGATACGCTCGGTGCCGGCCAGCAGGGCCGGGAGGTCGAGGCCCAGGGTTTCGGCGAGTTGGGTGAGGCCGTTCAGCACGCCGACCGAGGGGTCGGGGGGGGTGGAGGCGGATTTTGCCAGGGTGGTGCGGCCGGTGGGGTCGACCGCCACCAGGTCGGTGAAGGTTCCGCCGACGTCGATACCGATGCGCAGCATGTTCAGCCCTCCGCCGCGATGAAGCCGTTGAGGCGGTCGTCGGCGCGGGCGGCGTGGGCGCGATGGGCGGGTGGTCCCCAGCCGCCTCCTCCGCCGGATTCGATCATGAAGACGTCACCGGGGCGGATGGGCAGGCCGACTTCCTTGGTTTTGATGGCGCGGGGAGCGCGGCCTTCGGAGTGGAGCGTGTAGCGATGCGGTTGGCCGTTCTCGCCGCCGAGAATACCGACGGCGCCGTGGATGACGCCGTCACCGGCGGTGTTACCGAGGGCGGGTTCCTCGATTTCGGCGACCATTTCCAGAATGCCGCCGGGGCCGCCGCGATATTGGCCGTCACCGCCGGACTCGGGGCGGATTTCGTGGCGGCGGAAGAGGAAGGGGAAGCGGACTTCGGTGACTTCGAGGCTGCCGAACTTGATCCCTCCGGCCGCTTGCCATTCGCCGCCGCCAGGCCAGCCGTCGCCGGCGGGAGAGGCGCCGCCGCCGGGGCGGGCCTGGAAGAGGTGCCAGATGAATTTTTTGCCGGTTCGCGGGTCCTTGCCGGAGATGGCGATGCGGAAGCGGCGGCCCCAGCCGGCCATGGCGCGATCGGGGCAGGCGGGGGCCAGCGCCGTAATGATCGCCTCCATGATCTCCTGGCCGCAATGGTTGGTGCAGAGGGTGACGGGGGCGCCGGGATTGGCCCAGACGACGGTTCCGGGTTTGGCGATGACTTTCACCGGGCGCAGGGCGCCGTCGTTTTTCGGGGTGTGGGGGTCGATGAGGTAGGCCAGCGCGACCACCACGGCGGATTGCATGTTGGGGTGAGAGGAGTTGACGAAGCCGATGACCTGGGGGTCGGACTCCGTGAGGTCGACCGTGAGGTCGGAGCCGGATTTGGTGACGGTGGCGCGGATGTGGATGTTCTCGATCCCGTGGCCGTCATCGTCGAGGATGGCTTCGCCTTTGTAGACGCCGTCCTTCCAGGTGCTGATCACGGCGCGGGCCTGGCGTTCGGCGCCGTCGAGCACGGCTTCGATGGCGGCGTGGGTGGTGGGCCAGGTGAATTCGGCGGCCAGCGCGAGGAGGCGGCGCTCGCCGACATGGGCGGAGCCGATCATGGCGGCGAGGTCGCCGCGGAAGTCGTTGGGGTGGCGGACATTGAGGACCAGCATTTCGTAGACGTCCCGTTTCAGGACGCCTTTCTCGTAGAGGCGCAGCGGGGGCACCCGGATGCCCTCCTGCCAGATCTCGGTGGCGCCGGCGTTGTAGGCGCCATGGGTGGCGCCGCCGATATCGGACTGGTGGGCGCGGTTGATGGCCCAGAAGACCGGGGTGTCGCCATCGAAGACGGGGACGAAGGCGGTGAGGTCGGGGATGTGGTTGCCGCCGTGATAGGGGTCGTTCAGCAGGAAAACATCGCCCTTGTGGATGTCGCCCTGGAAGAATTCGGTGACCGCGCGGGCGGCCCAGGGGAGGGCGCCGACGTGGATGGGGACGTGCTCGGCTTGGGCGATGAGGCGGCCATCGAGGCCGCAAATGGCGGTGGAGAAGTCCCGGCTGGAATTGAGGATCTGGGAATAGGCGGTGCGCAGCATGGCCTCGCCCATCTCCTCGACGATGGCGTGGAGACGGTGCTGGATGACGGAAACGGTGATGCGGTCGGGGGCGGGCATGGTGGTTTCCTGCGCTTGATATGCGCAGGAGTGTAAGGGGTTCTTTTTTGAAAAAAAGAACCAAAAAACTTTTGTTCGTTGGGGGTCGGTAGCCCGGGGATTTCGGATAGATTGTGTTGGTTTTCAACGATATAATGGGTTTTTAATTTTTATATCGTAACGAATAAGGCGCAATTCAGGGGTCATGGCTTCGACGCGCGAAAAAAATATGGAGGTTATCTGGGGCGGCAGGGCGCACGGGAGGGGCACGGAAGCAGGGCGCGACGGGGCGCGCGGCGGTTTGGGGGTGGGCGCGCGCGCCGGAGATTGAGGCGCGGGACGCCGGGTGGCGCGCGGATGGGTGGCGCGCGGTGAAGTTGTGGGTTGGGAGGGGCGGGAGGCGACGGAACGCGCGGCAGCCCGCGGGGCGGCGGGCGCGATGGGTTGTTCGGCGGCGGGCGGGGCGGCGGCGATGCGGGCCATGAGGGCGGCGAATTCCGCGCCGAAGCGCTGCATCTGGGCGACGAAGGCGCGGCCGCCGGGAAGGAAGCGCCAGAACCAGGACGGACCGATGAGGGCGGTGAGCAGGGCGCCAATGGCCTCCGCCAGGCGGAGCGCGGGATGCGCTGCGTCCTGGTTCGGGGCGGGGGTGTGGGGTGCGATGCTCATGGCGAGAGTTATAGATGATAAAATTGATGTTTTGAAGATATTTTTCAGGATACGCGGATAATTAGCTCTTGATGTGGCATTTTTGCCACGGTGGCGAGGCGGGCGCGGATGGCGTCGAGGGCGGGGCCTTGGCGGCATTGGGGGGCGCAGGCGTGGGCGAGCCAGATGTCGTTTTGGGTGAAGGTGGGGTGGGCGGTGATGACGGGGCCGTTGTCGAAATCATGGCGGTTGCCGGTATCGAGATATGATTCGGCCTGGGCGCCCTCGGCGAGGATGACGTCATGCTGGGGGAGTTCGAGGTGCCAGTAGGTGACGTGGTCGCGGGGTTCCTGCGTGATGGTGGTGCCGTTGACGAGGAGGAAGGCGGGGATCAGGAGGCCGTCGATGTAGAGGGCGTGCTCGGGGCTGACGCGGAGGTCTCGGGTTGGGGTGAAGTCGCCGAGGGCGCCGGCCTGGATGCGGATGGGCCAGACGGTTGCGGGGGCAAGATGGCGGCGGCAATCGAGGTGGCGATGGCCGATCCAGAGGATGGGGACGTGGCCGCCGAAGGCGGAGAGGACGTGGTCGCCGGGGCGGAGGTGTTCGACGGGGATGGGGCCGGTGGGGGTGGCGATGTTGGTGCCTGACGTGAAGCAGGGGGCGGGGTTGGTGGTGGTGATGGAAATGCCGGTCAGGCCAGCGGTGACGGCAAAACTGGCACCGGCTACCACACCGGTCAGGTTGAGCGATGCCTCGGTGAGACTACCGTCCATTACGGTGAGGGTGCCGCCGGCCGGTGTGCCGGACCAGAAGACATTGGTGTTGCCGGTGAAGGGGAGCGTGCTCAAGCCAATGGAGTCACCAGCCGCAAAGTTTTCGATCGTCGCCGCAGGGTCGATGGCGCCGGCAGTAATCGACATCGTGCCGGTTTCGTGGATCAGGACGGCGCCCGCGCCGATGGTGCCACCTACCGACAGGATGCCGGGGGCGGTCGTGGACCCGTTCGAGTTCTCGTTGAACAGGACCGTTCCGCTTCCAGTGTAGTTCGCTGCGACCCGAACGATCCCATTGCCATTCTGGTTTCCGGCCGTCGAACGAAATTCGATTGTTCCGGAATTGACGAGGCTGGTCACCCCCGCTCCACCGGAGTCATAAACCGTGATGACACCGCTGTTGGTCAGCGTGTTGGTGACCTTGAAATAGTCATCGAGCCCGCCGGTGATGTTGAGGGCGTTGTCATTGATGAGATCGTTGCCGACGATGACCTGACCGAGAAATCCCTGC
>CAIYPH010000241.1 GCA_903928045.1 uncultured Rhodospirillales bacterium | reverse complement strand
CGAAACCAAGGAAGCCTTCACCGACATCGCCCGCTTCTTCGACAAGCATCTGGGCAAGTAGCACCCGCTCGGGCGCGGCGGGGCACCGCCGCGCCCGGGACGCGAACATGCGCGCGCGGCGCCGCACGGGTTGATGCCCGGCAGCTTATCACGCGACGGCGATGCAGCCGCTACATCGCCCCTCCCCCAAGACGGCCGACACCAGCGGAAAAGCGGCACGCGGCCCGGCATGGGGTGCGGCGACCAGGCGCCGCCGCGGCAGCGCCCGCCGCCCGGCATCATTGCGTACGCGCGCCACCTCCGCCGCCTTGCCGCGGAACCCGGGATCGTCGAGCACGCCGGGCTCCGCGAGCAAGGCTCGCAGCCGCGCCAGCCGGCGGATTTCAGCCTGCAAACGGGCACGGCGCCGGTGGCCTTGCGGCAGCGCATCGAGCCGCGCGCGCAGCTCCACCCCCCGCGCGCCGAGAACGGCGCCGAGCACCAGCAGCAGGCGCGCGAGGACGCGGCGCAGCAGGGTTTGGGGGAGCGGGCGGGGGGACATGGGGGGGGCCTTTCATGTGGGACGCATGTTCCTTATATGTTCGCGTGCCCACCAACCAAATGCAAGATATTTTTTCTTAAAAAAAGAAAAAATTTCATTCCTGCCGGTGCCAGTCAGCCCCGCGCAGCCGGAGGCGCCAGCGGGTGCGCCAGCAGGGGGGGGGGGAGCGGTTTCGTCATCAACCTCGCCCCGCGTCGACCGCCCAACGGGGGAAGCGATGCCCAGGTGCTGCGACTTCAATTTGGCAATTGTGCCGGAATCGGAACCCGTCTACGGTCCCTGCAATGATCGGCGGGTGAATACTGCTTGGCCTTTGGCCCCCCTTCTGGAGCGAAGAAGAACAGGGGGCGTTCAATGGTACGGGACAGTATCGCTTTCATTGCGGGCATTATCTGATGGCCGGCAATACTTTTACCGCTGGAGACGGGCTTATCTCCTTCGTCTGGTCCGACGCCCTCAACTGGTCGGCGGGGGTTCCCGTCGCCGGGCAGGACGTGTCGCTCGCCTACAATCCTGGCTTCGGCTACGCGATCACCAGCGGTACAACGCTTGTCGGTGCGGACCAGAACCCGGCGATCACCTTCGGGACGCTCATCTTCGATACCGCGAATGCGACCCTCGACGTTGCGGCGAACATGACGTTCGGTACGCTGGACCTGAAGGCCGGCACCATCGAGGGATCGGGCAATTTCGGTCTTGCTCCCGTTCTTTCCGGCACCTTCATCGATGACGGCGGCATACTGGACCTCATCCACCCCCTCTATTTCCAGAATGCGGTCTGGCTCGGCGACCTGACCATTGCTTCCGACGGCCAGCATTTCTCAACTACGGAATTCTTCGGCAGCCTCTCCGTCGGCCCGGCGCCAGGGGGCGCGCGGCCTGTCTTCACACTCGGCAACCTCGTGCCGCTCCCGTTTGGTGCGCCTGCAACTTCCCTTTCCATTGATCACGACCTGAGCGGATTCGACGTCGTGCTGCTCGGACAGGCCACCCTGGCGAATGCCACCGGCATTGCCGCCGATTCCGTGCTGCAGGCGATCTCCGGGGTGAATGACCTCACCTTTGCTGCCTTTAAAAACTTCACGATGACCAATGCCGGCCAACTCGTGGTCAGCGGGGGGACGCTCTATGTCGGCCCACCCTCCTACAGTGCAACAAGCCGGTCGACGCTGACCAATTCCGGCACCATCGCGATCTCGGGCAATGCGATGTTGCAAACCGGGTCCGATCTGGAAGGCGCAGGTACGATCCGCATAGGCTCCGGCGGCACGCTGTGGCTTGCGTCCTTCGGGCAGAACGTCGGGATGGGCCAGACCATCGCCTTGCAGGATGCCACCGCCACGATCGTGTCCCTCGCGACCCAACCGGAGGGCTCGATCACCGGCTTCCGCCAGGGCGATCGGATTGTCGCCTATGATCCCTATGGTTTCGTGCCCAGTCTCTCCTATACCGCCGGTGTGCTGACGGTGACGATCGGCACCGCGATTACCCAATTCTATATCGGCCAGGGCTACGACCCCGCGAGCTTCAGCGCCACCATTTCCGACACCTCGGCGTTCGGCAATGGCGCCGCCATGGCGGTGATCACCACCACGACCGTGGCGCCGCCGTCGCCCAGCCCCTTTGTGCCGCCGGTTAATCCCGGCGGCACCGGGCCCGACATATTCACCGCCAGCCTCGGCCTGTTCAATTTTGACTGGAATGCCGCGGGAAACTGGTCATCGGCGGTGCCCGGCGCGGCGATCGACGCCTCCGTCACCTTCGCGCCGGGCTATCCCTACCGCATCAACGTCGGGAAGGCGACGAGCGCCCCGTCGTCCAACCCGGCGTTCACCTTCAACACCCTGACGCTCGACGCGCCTGGCGCCACGCTCGCCGTCAACGCCGACATGAATTTCGGCACGCTCGATCTCAAGGCCGGCATCCTATCACCGCAGGACAGTTCGACCGCGAATTACGGGGCTATCGAACCGCTGATCACCGGCACGATCATTGCCGATGGCGGGCAGTTCGATTTCATCCATGGCGGGGGCCTGTGGAATGGCGTGACCTGGGTGGGGGATTTGACCATCGCGAACGGTACGGCGGCCCAGGTGATGAGTGGAGGTCTGACCTTCGAGCCGCATGCGGGCGAAGCGCGGCCGCACCTTTATCTCGGCGGGGGACAGCAGCCAAACGGCAGCTTCGGCCCGCTTCGCCAGTTGTTGTTCGCCTATCCCACGGTCATCAGCGGCGTGGATGTGACCATTGATGGCGGTGACCTCCTGTTCAATCGCGCTACCGACAGCCCGCTCCCGGTTGGCAGCGGCACGATCGCCGCGGATACCACCATCCATGCCACGAGCGGCGGTGGTGCGATCGAGGCGGTCGGCAATTCATATCAAGGTCCGAGTGGATTGGGGCAGATCGTCAATGATGGGCTGATCCTGGCCGATGGCGGTAGCATTGGATTCGCCAGCGGAGTCCCGTTCGATCCACTGGCCGCGACGTTGACCAACAACGGCACTATTGATGCGAGCAATGGTGGGGTGGTGAGCCTCCCCCTCGCGACCTCGGGCACCGGCGCAATTCATGTCGCCAGCGGTGCAACCCTTTTCGTGGAGAACACGATTGCCACCGGGCAATCGATTACCCTCGATGATGCAACGGCATCGCTATGGGTGGTCAATGCATCGTTGATCAATACCCACGTGCACGGCTTCCGCCAGGGCGACACCATCACGGTGACCGCGATTTCGACCGCGGATACCGCCAGTGTGGTCTACAGTAACGGAATATTGGCGGTGACGACGGGTTACGGTACGACCCGGATTCCGATCGGCCCCGGCTATGACCCCGCCAGCTTCCACGTCACCGTTCCCCAGAAACTCAGCTCCGCCTCGCCGACCCCGCACGCCGATGTCACCACCACCTCGGCACTCCCCTGCTTCGCCGCCGGCACGCGCATCCTGACCTTGCGCGGCGAGGTGGCGGTGGAGCGGCTGCGGCTGGGCGACATGGTGCCCGGGCCGGATGGTGTGGGGCAGGCGATCGTTTGGCTCGGCCATCGCAGCCTCGCCTGCGCGCGCCATCCGCGGCCGCAGGACGTTTGGCCTGTGCGTGTCCGTGCGGGCGCCTTCGGGGAGGGGCTGCCGGCGCGCGATCTGCGCCTGTCGCCCGATCATGCGGTGTTCGTCGATGGCGTGCTGATCCCCGTGCGCTACCTCGTGAACGGCGCCACCATCGTGCAGGAGCGCGCGGCGCGGGTGACGTATTGGCACGTTGAGTTCGCGCGCCATGGCGTGATGTTCGCCGAGGGGCTGCCCTGCGAGAGCTACCTCGACACCGGCAATCGCGGCGCCTTCGCCAATGGCGGCGCGGTGGTGCAGCAGCACCCCGATTTCGCCCTCGCCATTTGGGCCACCGTCGCCTGCGCGCCGCTGGTACGTGATGGCGAGGCTTTGCTGCGCGTGCGCGCGATGCTGGCCGGGCAGGCGGCGGGGCGCGGGTTCCGTCGCGTGGCGGCGTGGGATGGCACGGTGCTGGCGGGCGGCCGGGCGATCGCGCCTCGCATGATCGCCGGCGCGCTGCACCGCTACGCACTCCCCGCCGATACGCGCGAGGTGCGGGTTGTCTCGCCGGTGGGGGGGGCCCGCCGAGGCGGAGGACGGCGGCGGCGATGCCCGCCGGCTCGGCCTCATGGTGGAAGCAGCGACGCTGCGCGGCGCCGGATGGCGCCGGGCGATCGAACTCGCCACCCTGTCGGAGGATGCCGGGTTCCATCACCTGGAGACGGAGGAAGGCCGCCAGTGGCGCTGGACCAACGGCGACGCCCGCCTGCCGATCGACCATGACGGACCCTGCGTGCTCGATCTGGTGATCGGCCAGGTGCAGCCGGCCTGGGTGCCACCCAGGATGCTCCGCCGCGCCGGTTAGCTCAGCCGCACACCGCATCCCCCACCGCGCGACGCAGCGCGATAATGCCGCTGTCGGAGAATCGGGAGGGGTGCACCCGGTTGGTCAGCAGCGTCCAGGCCCGCCCGGCATCGAGGTCGATCCACAGCCCGGTGCCGGTGAAGCCGGTGTGGCCGATGGTCCGCTTCCCGCATGCATCGCCGCCGGACCAGCCGGGATAGGCGATCTCCCAGCCCAGCCCGCGCGTCGGGGATTGCCGCGTCGCCATCTCCGCCACCGTCTCCGGCCGCAGCACGCGCCCCGCCATCAACCCGGCCGCGAAATCCAGCAAGGCATCCGCGGTGCCGAACAACCCGGCATGCCCTGAAGCGCCACCGAGGGCATAGGCGTTCTCGTCATGCACCTCGCCGCGCATCACCCGCCCGCGCCAGGTGCAGCGCTCGGTCGCCGCACTCCGCGCCGGCTCCGCGCCGAAGCTGAACCCCTCCGGCGCCAGCTCACCCAGCGGCCGTCCGGTCAGCCGCTCGATGGCGATGCCGAGCAGGATGAAGTTATTGTCGGAATACACCGGCGGCCCCGCCCGCCACTCCCGCTGCAACACGAAGGCGCGCAGCGTGTTGGGGTCCTGCCCGTATGTATAGAGCGGCTCGACGGCGGGGAGGTGGGTCTGATGGCTCAGGCACTGGCGGAAGGTGAGTCGCCGCTCGGCTGCGCCCGCCACGTCGTACTGCCGGAGATCGGGGATGGCGACGGTCAGCGGATCATCGAGCGCGATAAGCCCCTGCTCGACGAGGCGCAGGATCACCGTCGTGGTGAACACCACCTTGGTCAGCGAGGCGAGATCGAACCAGGTCTCCCGCGCCATCGCCGCCGGCTCCGGCTCGCGCTGGGCGAGGCCGGCAACCCGCACGCTCCGTGTCCCATCCGCCGCCAGCAGGCCGAACACCGCGCCAGGGATACGCCCGGCGGCGACCGCTTCGGCGACGGGGGAGAAATGATCGCTCATGGCACCACTCCGCTCATGATCATCGCCCCGAGCGAGGCCGCGGTGAGGGCGCTGGTGGCGATTTCGCCGGCCTTGCGGCCCTTTTTCAGGATCGCGACGCGGTCGGTGACCGCGATGACGTCTTCCATGTCATGGCTGACCAGGATCACCGTCACCCCCTCGGCGCGCATGTGGCGGATGAGGTCGAGCACGACCTGGCTCTCCGCCACGCCGAGGGCTGCGGTGGGTTCGTCCATGATGACGATGCGGGCGTTCCAGCGCAGCGCGCGGGCCAGCGCCACCGCCTGGCGCTGGCCGCCGGAGAGGTCGGAGACCGGACGGTCCATGGCGATGGCGCCGAAGCCGAAGCGGGCGAGGTAGCCCGCCGCCTCGTCACGCATGCGCTTCTTGTCGAGCAGGCCGAAGCGCAGGCGCTCGGCGCCCATGAAGACGTTTTCGGCGATGGAAAGCCGGGGGGCGAGGGCGAGGTCCTGGTAGGTGGTGGCGATGCCCTGGGCGAGGGCATCGGCGGGGGAGGCGAAGCGGACCGCGGCGCCGTCGCGCAGGAGGGTGCCGGCGCTTGGGGTTTCGGCGCCGGAGAGGATGCGCACCAGGGTGGATTTGCCGGCGCCGTTGTCGCCGCACAGGCCGAGCACCTCACCCTTGCGGATCGCGAGGTCCACCCCTTCCAGCGCGCGGACGGCGCCGTAGCTTTTGCCGATGCCGCGCAGTTCGAGCGGACAGGCGGCGGGTTGGCCGATCAGGGCCACTTGCCCTCGGCCGGCACGTTGGTGCGATCGACCAGCACGGCGGGGACCAGCATGTAGGGACCCTTCACCACGCTATCGCGCGGCTTGCCCTGGGCGACGATGGTCTCGAGCGCGGCCACCGATTTTTCGCCCATCTGCTCGAACGGCACCGCGACGGTGG
>CAIYPH010000240.1 GCA_903928045.1 uncultured Rhodospirillales bacterium | reverse complement strand
GGCGAGTTCGAGGCGCTTGAGGTCGCCATAGGCGAGGATGCCGGCAGCGCGGTCGGCCTGTTCGGCCATGCCGATGCGGGCGAGGAGGCGGTCGGCCTCGGCGCGGTGCTGGGCGGCGGCGGGGCGGAGGAAGCGCCAGATGCCGCGGTGATGGGCGAGCAGGGCCATCTGCACGTTTTCGCGCACCGTCATCGAGGCGAAGGTGGCGGTGATTTGGAAGGTGCGGCCGACGCCCATGCGAGCGAGGCGGCGGGGCGGCAGGCCGGTGATGTCGGTGGCGCCGAGGCGGATGGAGCCGCCATCGGGGCGGATCTGGCCGTTCAGCATGTTGAAGCAGGTGGATTTGCCGGCGCCGTTGGGGCCGATCATCGCCAGCATCTCGCCCTCCGCAACCGCGAAGCCGACGCCGGCCACGGCTTGCACGCCGCCGAAGGATTTGCGCAGGCCGTTGACGGCGAGGACGTTCACGCCGGCCGCCCGCGCAGCCAGGCGCGATGGAGGGAGCCGGCGATGCCGTGCGGGAAGGCGAGGACCAGGAGGATGATGGCGAGCCCCAGGGCCGCGCGCCAGTAATCGGTCACCAGGAGCAGCAGGTCGAACAGGCCGGTATAGGCGATGGCGCCGATGATGGGGCCGGCGATGGTCTGCACCCCGCCGAGGAGCACCATCAGCAGCCCGTCGACGGAGCGGGCGATGGAGACGAAGCCGGGGAAGACGCTGCCTTTGGAGAAGGCGGAGAGCCCGCCGGCCAGCCCGGCCGCGGCGCCGGCGATGACGAAGGCGGCGAGGCGGAGGCGCCCGGCATCGAGGCCGATCGCCTCGGCGCGCAGGGCGGAATCGCGCGCGGCCCTGAGGGCGTAGCCGAAGGGGGCGTAGAGGATGCGCCGGAGGAGCAGCGCGCCGCCGACGCAGAGCGCGAGGGTCAGCCAGTAGAACACGCGCCGGTCCGCCGCCCAGGGGGCCGGCCAGACGCCGAGGATGCCGTTGTCGCCGCCGGTGAGGTCGACCGCCTGGAACATCGCGGCCCAGACGATCTGGGCGAAGGCGAGGGTGAGCATCGCGAGATACACGCCGGAGAGCCGGACCACGAACCAGCCGAACAGCGCCGCAGCCAGCCCCGCGACGATGGGCGCCAGCACCAGCCCGCCCATGCCGGCGCCCTTCACCGCGAAGGCCGCCGCATAGGCGCCGATGCCGAACCAGGCGGCATGGCCGAAGCTCGCCATGCCCCCCGGCCCCATCATGAAGTGCAGCGAGGCGGCGAACAGGATGGCGATCGCCATCTCCGTCAGCACCGAGAGCGCGAAGGGGCCGGCCGCGAGCGGCGCCAGCGCGGCGATCGCCAGGGATGCGAGGCCAATCCAGCGCAGCAGCGGCACCGCCGGGCGGATCGGCGCGAAGGCCTGCGCCTCGCCGTGCAGCGGGGCTGGGGCCGTGCCGAGCAGCCCGTTCGGCCGCACCACCAGCACGCCGGCCATGATGACGAACACGATCACCAGCGTGCCCTGCGGGATCAGCACGATGCCGAAGGATTGCAGCACGCCGATCATCACGCTGGCCAGGAAGGCGCCGGGCAGGCTGCCGAGGCCGCCGACCACCACCACGACGAAGGCATCGGTGATGATGTTGAGATCGATCTGCAAATTCGCCGAGGCATCCGGCAGCGCCAGTGCGCCCCCGATGCCGGCCAGCCCGGCGCCGAGCGCGAACACCGAGGTGACCAGCCGCTTCTGGTCCACCCCGAGGGCGGCCACCATGTCGCGGTCCTGCGTCGCGGCGCGGACCAGGATGCCCCAGCGGGTGCGGGTGAACAGCAGCCATAGCGCGCCCAGCACCAGGGGGCCGACCGCGATCAGGATGAGGTCATATTGCGGCACCCGCTCCCCCGCGATGACCACGAAGGCGCGCAGCCACGGGGCGCGGGGCAGCGGCAGGTCATTCGCGCCCCAGAGCCACAGCGCCGCATCCTGCACCACCAGCACGATGCCGAAGGTGAACAGCAATTGCAGCAGTTCCGGCGCCCGGTAGATCCGCCTGAGCAGCAGCGTCTCCAGCATCACGCCGATCGAAGCTGTCGCGAGCCCCGTGAGCACGATGCCGAGCACGAACCACTCCGGGCCGCGCGGCAGCCGCGTCAGCACGCTCCAGCCGATATAGGCGCCGAGCATGGTGAGGCTGCCATGGGAGAAGTTCACCACCCGGGTGACGCCGAAAATCACCGTCAGGCCGGCGGCGACCAGGAACAATGACGCGGCGCTGGAGAGGCCGGTGAGGAGTTGGACGAGGAGCATGAGTTAGGAAGGAAGCGGTTCTTTTTTGAAAAAAAGAACCAAAAAACTTCTGACGCGCAGCGCTGCGGAGCGGCGACGGGAGCGGCAGCGGATCGGCTTCGATCCGCGAGAGCGCTGCATTTCTTCCATTTTCAAAAAGAAGCGATTTCTTACGCTGGCCGCATCTTCTTGACCTCGTCGTCGGAGGGCAGCGCCGCCGCGCCATCGACATAGCGCCAATTCACCATCACGCCCTTGCCGTCCTTCAGCGCAGTCTTGCCGACATAGGTGCCGAGCGTGCCTTGATGGTCCTGCGCGCGCCAGGCGGCCTTGCCGAAGGGGGTGTCGAAGCTGGCGCCGGCGAACCCGTCCGCCATCTTCTCGGTATCCACCGAGCCAGATTTGGCGATGCCGGCGACGATGGAGGAAATCAGGGCGTGGCCGACCACTGAGCCCATTTTGGGGAGTTCGTTGAAGCGCGCCTTGTAGGCGGCGATGAAGGCGGTGTTGGCGGGGTCGGTGAGGCTCTCGACGGGGTAGCCGGTGACGATCCAGCCCTCCGGCGTTTCGTCGGCGAGGGGGCCGAGATATTCGGGCTCGCCGGTCAACACCGAAACCACGCCGCGGCCCTCGAACAGGCCGCGGGTGTTGCCCTGGCGGACGAAATTGGTGAGGTCCGGCCCGAAGGTGGCGTTGAGGATGGCGTCCGGCTTGGCGGCCGCGAGGGCGGCGACGGTGGCGCCGGCGTCGATCTTGCCCAGCGCCGGCCATTGCTCGGCGACGAACTCCACGCCGGGCTGCTTCTTGGCCAGCATCAGCTTGAACCACTTCACCACGGACTGGCCGTATTCATAGTTCGGCGAAACCGTCACCCAGCGCTTGGCGTTCAGCTTGGCCGCGTCGTCCACCAGCATCGCCGCCTGCATGTAGGTGGAGGGGCGCAGGCGGTAGCAGTAGCGATGCCCGGCCTCCCACACCATCGCGTCGGTCAGCGGCTCGCCACCGACGAACAGCTTCTTGCGCTGCTTCGCCACGTCGCTGAGCGCGAGGCCGATATTGGAGAGGAAGGAGCCGGCGAAGAGATCGACCTTCTGGTCATCCAGCAACTCGCCGGCCAGGCGGATGGCATCGGGCGGCCGCGCGGCATCGTCGCGGCTGATCACCTCGATCTTGCGGCCGAGCACCCCGCCGGCGGCGTTCACCTGCTCCACCGCGAGTTGCCAGCCATTGCGATACGGCAGGGTGAAAGCGGGGGCGGCGGTGTAGGAGTTGATCTCGCCGATGCGGATCGGCGTGGCTCCCTGGGCCCGCACGATGGCGGGGGCGGCCAGCAGCCCGGCGGCGGCGGCTGAACCGCGGGCGAGGGCGGAGCGGCGGGTGAGGGTCATGTTGGGTCTCCCTGTGGCGGTCAGCGTAAGCCGTCCTTGCCGACGATTTCGGATGTTGTGAGGCCGCCGATGCGTGGCAAGGGGCGGCCGGAATCGGTGACCACCACGGCCACCACGATCTCGTCGCGGCGCGGCGCGTCGGGCACGCGGATTTCCATGGCGTCGAAATGCGAACGCACGAAAGCAGCGTCCTTATGGCCGAGCGGCACGTCGATCGCCGCCCCCATGCCGCCGCGCTTCTTGGCGCTGGGGATCAGCGCCGCGCCCTTCTCCACCGCGACGCGGAAGGGGGCGCCGAGCTTGGGGTGCAGAATGGCGGCGGCATGTTCCAACTCGCCATCCTCGCCGACGATGGCGGCCTTGCCGTAGCTCTCGACGTCACCCGGCGCGATGCCGAGCGCATGCACGGCGCGCTCACCGAGCAGCCCACCCAGCGTCTCGCCGACAGCAATCAGCTCGGAAAGATCGGCCACGTGGCGGCCGGCGAAGGGGTTGCTGATCACCGCGATGGCGGCCGCCTTGCGGGTTGCGGGGCGAACGGGGTGGCCGCCTTCGCTGAGAGTCTCTTCGACCGAGATGAGGATCTTGCGGATCATGCCGGCTCCAGTTGCGCCATTCGGTGACCAGATGCGGCGAAGCGTCCGCCGAGCGCGAGGACGGCACCACCGATCAGGCCCGCCTCCACCAAAGCATCCGCCACTCCACGCCCGGCGTCCAGAGCCGCCGCGATGTCATCATCGCCGAGGGGCATCAAATCCCAGGTAATCAACCGCGCCCCGAGGTCGCTATCCGGGTCGATATCGGAGGCGGGGCGGCGGATGATGGCGGGATGGCCCGGCAAATCGACCGCATTGGCTATCACCGTCGCCGCCGCATCCGCCCGCGCCGCATCTTCCGCCAGCACGGTGACGGCATCAGCGATCCCAAAAGAGAAGCTCCGCCCCCCCTGCCCCTTGCAGGCCCGCCCGGAGGTCGCGAGCCCGCGCCAGGGGTGATGGGCATGCAGCGTCGCCACCCCATCGAGCGCCGGTGCCGCGAGCTTGCTCACCAGCCCAGCCTGCAATGTGGCGCCGGGCGCGAGGTGAAAGGCGATATCGCCCCCATTATTGACGTAGGCCCGCTCCAGCCTCCGCGTCGCCATCGCCGCCAGCACGTGATCGGCCACCGCTCCAGCCACCGCCGCCATCGGCGTGATGAACCCAGCCTCGAAGGGAGAGACCGCCGCGTGCATCGCCCGCGCGATGGCGCCCTGCGGCGCCGGCGACGGCAGAGCGGCGCGCAACAGCGCAAGCTCCCCAACCAACCCCGGCAGCACACCGGCAAAAGCCTCCGCCGCCTGCCGATACGCCCCCGTCACCTCCTCCGGCGCACCCCAGGCGCGGCAGAGGCAGTCGATTGGACCGTGATGCAGATGCAGCCGGCCGTCGGGAAGAAGGGCCGCAACGGCACTCACGGCACCGGAAACACCACCCCTGCCGGCAGCAGCACGCTGCGGGCCTGCGTCTCCGCCAGCACCTCATCCACCCCGCGAATCCGCTCCCCGAACCCCCCAAGCGCCAGGTAATCCGCCCGCGGCAACGTGAACTCAATCGGCGCCACCAAGGCCGGCGTCGGCACCGAGCCGAAGGAATTGGCCGGCATTGCCGTCACATCCGCCATGTAGGTGATCCCACCGCCGGGCCACACATAGACCGGCGCCCCACCGCTGGTCACCTTGGCGAGGCGGCGCTGGATGGAGCGGGTGAGCAGCACCGGGTTCTCCGTCACCCCCGCGCGCAGGCTCCCCCCCGCGCCGGCCATGAACAGCACGCTGCACAAGGCCGGCTCGCAATTCTCGGCGATGCGGGCGATAGCGGCGACGATGGCGGGCGGCATCTCGGCTGGCTGCGGCCGCAACGCCTCATCCAGGACGAACCAGCCGGAATGCTCGCCGGTGGTGCTAACCATCAGCAGCCGCAACCCCGGCCAGGCGGATTTGGGGTCGATCCGTTCGATGATGGAGAGCGGCTCCTCGATATCCGTGCCGCCCCAGCCGAGCCCCGGATTCGCCACCTGGAAATACCGCCCCGGCGTCGAGCGCCGACCGCGCACCCGGATGCCCGATGGCCGCATGCCGAGGAAGCGGCCGGCCTGGTGCTCGCTCAGCACGCCGGTGATGTGGTCATCCACCACGATCACCTCGTCGGCATGCCCCACCCACTGCCCGGCGAAAATCCCGATGGTGGCCGAGCCGCAGCCCACGCGCATGCGATGCTCCGGCGTGCCATCCACGATCGGCGCCG
>CAIYPH010000239.1 GCA_903928045.1 uncultured Rhodospirillales bacterium | reverse complement strand
TAGCCGTCATCCGGCAGCGCGATGAAGCAGTTGCGCACCCTGAGCGTGATGGAGCGCGGATCGGGCGACAGAGCTGCGAGCCCCTCAAGCTGCCCATTGCCGAACCAGAAGGGCAGCTGGGTGGCGCGCGGGTTGCTGAAGGTGAGGATGCTCTCCACCTGCGTGTTGAGCGGGAAGGCCCCGGTGCCTTCTGCCGCCACCGCCGAGCGCGCGCCATCCAGCACGTAGCCGGGCGCGCCGGCCTTGGCGAGCTGGCCGGCGATATCGAAGGTGTCGCGCAGGAAAAACGCCGTGCCATCGACGGAGAAGCCATCGTCGTCCTCGCTCGCGATGTCGAAGGACCACAGCACGGATTGCGGAAAGGATTCGCGCACCGCTTGCTGCTGCGCCGGCTCCGGCGAGGAGGTGCGGAAAGCATAGTTCAGCGCCACCAGGAACAGCCGCGCGCCGCGCCGCTCGAAGCGCACCACCTGCGGGCGGCTGAGATTGCCGCGCTCCATCCGGTAATCGCCGACCGCGTGGGAGAGCCGGTCGACATAGAGGAACTCCTGCCCGATGTTCCGCACGACCATATCGAGCCGGCCGCCATCGGCGCTCCAGCGCAGGGGGACGAAGCCATCGAGCGAGCGGGGCGGGGAGGGGGAGGGTGCGTTCATCCCGGGAGTGTGGCGGGTTTGCCGGCAAATTCAATGCCGTGCCTATCCGGCGAGTGCCATCACTCCGGCGGCGGCCAGCATCGCGGCATTGGCAAGCATGATCGCCGGACCAAACGCGGCGAACCGGCGCGTCCACAGCGATGCGGTCGCCTGGCCGAGCCACGCCACCGCCAGCAAGGCGGGCACCGTGCCCGCGCCGAACGCCAGCATCGCCGCCGCGCCGCGCCCGCTCTCGCCGGTGGCCGCGGCGATGGCGAGGCCGGTGTAAAGGAAGCCGCACGGCAGGAACCCGAGGACGAGACCCAGCAGGAACCCGCCGGCGTTGCGCTGACGGGCAGCGTGTCCCGCGAAATGGCGGATCATCGCCGTCCACCGCGCCGGCGGCCGCACGAGCGCCGGCATACGCCAAGTGCGCGGCAGCAGGCGCCCGCAGCCCCGGGCGAGGAACAGCAGAGCCCCCACCAGCAGCATCGCGCCGCCGAACCTTCCGCCGAACGGCAACCCCCCGGCCGCGCCGGCGAGCGCGCCGAGGCCGCCGTAGGTCATCAGACGGCCGGCATGATACGGTGCCAGCAGCCCGGCACGCAGGCGGGAGAATTCGCACATGCGGGAGAGCGGCAGCGCGGCGACACGGTCGGCGGTCTGGCCGAGCACGAAGGGGCCGCACATCGGGCCGCAATGCATGGGGCTGCCGGCGAGCCCGGCGAGGAACAGCCCCGCGAACAGCCCGCCGCCCCCTGGGCCACACCAGGCGATCAGCATGGCGAAATGTTCGTTCACCGCTTAGCCATCCATATTCGCCCCCGCCGCCCGGGAGCGCTTCGCCGGTGGTGTGCTCAGTTAAGTGTCATGCTGCACCGCGACATTGATCTGTATCAATGCCGCGCGCCAATACCGGTGAGCACTTCCGACCATGCAGGTTCGCCGCATTGGCGCGCCCGATTCGTGTGCGGGGTATCGAATGGAAGAGGTGAGCAGTATCGTTGTGGGCATCCTGGTGCTGGTTCTCGGGTTCGTCGGCCTGATCCTGGCTTCCGGGGCTCTTGACAACGAGATCTACATATTCGGCCTCGGGCTGGCCGGATTTGCGGTCATTTTCGAGGTCGGCCTGATTCGGGCGCACTTCGACCGCAAGGAGGCCGCGCTGCGCGGCCGGGCAGGTTCCCATGTCTGACCTCACGATGGACGGCATCGGTGCAGTCCAGGCGCATGCCGCGCCGCGCGCCGTGGTCTATAACGAGGTGATCGTCAAGAAATTCGTCATC
>CAIYPH010000238.1 GCA_903928045.1 uncultured Rhodospirillales bacterium | reverse complement strand
GGGTGGCCCGTCCAGTGGCCGAGCTCGTGCAGCGCCGTACGGTGCCAGTTGATCGGCTCGAAATAGTTCTCCGGCCTTGGCGTCTGGATGTAGTCGAACCCTGGCGCGTAAAAGGCCTTGTCGCCGCCAAGGCGTAGATCGGCGCCGCTGGCGCGGATCATCTCCTCGACATCGGGCATGATCAGCCCTTCGGGGATCGGCGGCGGGACCGTGACCAGATCCTCTGGCAGACCGTCGCATTGCGCGGCGTTGAAGACCGTGAAGCGTTTGAGAAACGGGATGGCGACGGCTTCGTCGCCGGTCTCGCGGGACCGGCGGCGTTCATCATCGGGAACAAAGCGGTCGGCATAAACGACGGTTGTTCCGCGTTCGCCCTTGCGCACATTGCCGCCGAGGCCGAGCGCCTGGCGAAAGGTCAGCCAGCTTTGCGTCGGAAAGCCGTGCTGGACGACGGCGCCCCAAAGGATGAGCACGTTGATGCCCGAGTAGCCGCGGCCTGTGGCTGCGTTCTTCGGCATGGCGAGCGGCGCGGAGACGCCGCTCGAACCCCAGGGCTGGACCCAGGGAAGCCGCCCAGCTTCAAGCTCAGTGATGATCTTGTTGGTGATTTCCTCATAAAGGCTCACCCGGTCCTGACCGGGGCGAGCGAGCGCGGCAGAATGTGACATCGCGGGTCTCCGCGACGGGCGCCGCGAGCCTCTCTCGCGATCCTAACCCGTCACGGCCAACCCGGCCGATCTCTCGCTCTAACTTCGATGTGCAGCACTCGGATGCTTGCCTAGGATTCCGCGCCTTTGCCCACTACAGAGATGACCATGCCTGTCGTCGCAAGGACGATCAGCCCGCGATTGGCTCCGGTCATGTCGAGATAGGCGCGCACCTGCGCCCGGTAGTGCTCAAGCACGTCCGATGTCGGCGAAACGTCGCTTTTCCAGTCGACGACGATGTTCGGCGCGCCGTCCGCGCCGAAGGAGATCGCGTCGGCGATGCCGGCGGTCGCCTCTTCCTCCTGGCCCATTGAGATCGATGCATAGACGGGGAATTCCGGCAGAAGGCTGGGACGGAGCGCCATGATTTCCGGGACCGACAACGCGCGAACAGCTGTGGTCGCGAGCTCGGCGGGCGAAAGCCCCTTTGCGGGATCGTCGGCTACGGAATGACCCATTTCCACGATCAAGGTCTGCGCACGGGCCGCGAGGTTGTTCGCCGTCTCAGGCGTTTCGCCGGTGAGGACCTCTTCGATCAGCTTGTGCAGGATCAGACCCCGCTCGCGGCCGCCTTGGACCGACCGGGGCAGCCCGTTCTCTACCGCAGCACCATCGACATCGGTCACCAGGATTTGTGGCGCTTCGGCCTCCACAGCAGGTCTCGCTGCCCCTTCGTCGCGGCTGGGCGCGAGCCATCGGATGGAGCGTTGTCTTGCCGCGATCGAGGCAGCTTCGGCGGCGAAAACCTCGCGGGACTGAGTGTTCTGAGCCACGGCATCGCCGTGGTCGATCTCGGTCGGCAGATGGCTGAGGTCGAGCGCCGGCAGGTCACCGAGAGAAAGGTCGAGGAGCGAGATCCAGGCCGATGATCTGGCTGCAACGTCGAGGCGCGGCAGCACCAGAAGTTCGCGGGCGCGGGTCGCCGCGACATACCAAAGCCGGATACGTTCGCGATCGAGTTCGGCTTTCTCGGCATCGCGTGCGGCTTCGTAACCGGTCGGTTTGACGCCAAATACCGGGCAATAGAAACGCCCGCTGCTGCGATCGGTGATCGCTGTCTCGGCCGCCATGATCATCGTCATAGTGTTGACCGGCACAACGATGGGCCACTCCAGGCCCTTGGCCGCATGCATCGTGTAGAGCGCGACGGCTTCTTCCTGGGAGTCGGGGCGGCCCTCAACAGCGCGGGCTTCATCTGTCCAGGCGGCGGTCATGGCTTCAGAGAAGGCGCGCAATCCGCGAACGGCGTAGCCTCGCGCGAGAGTCAGATAGAGATCGACATTGGCGAGCGCGCGTTCCGCCTGGCCGCGATGGCGCTCCAGGAGGATTGGCCGAATGCGCAGGGCGTCGATCGCTTGCGAGATGAGGTCGTGAGGCGTGGTGCTGTTGACCTTTCGGCGGAGCACCTGGAGCTTTTCGAGCGTGTCGCGGGCGTGCGGATGGACGGTGGAGTCGAGGGGGACGCCAATGTCAAATCTCGGGAGGCTTTGCGGAGCGCCTTCGGGACGCGGCAGCGCCCAGACGATGTCGAGGAGTTCCTCTTCGGTTAGGCCAACCAGGGGGCCGCGCAGCAGCGCCCCGAGCGCGAGGGTGTCCCGTCGGTCGGCGAGGACTCTGGTCAGGGCGATGAGGTCCTGGATCTCCTGGCGGCGGAAGAGACCCTTGCCCGCCTGGGTCGCCACTGGGATTCCGCGCCGTTCAAGAGCTTCTTCGTAGCGCCACAGGTCGCTTCCCGTAGGCGCCAGAAGCGCAATGTCGCCGGGTTTGCAGGGGCGGCGTTCGCCGGACTTACGGTCGATGATCGCTTCGCTGCTGATCAGCCGTGCGCACATCTCCGCCACCGCCTCGGCTTCACCATCACGCTGGCGATCGGCCGAGGCTTTGCCCTCGGCGTCGGCAACTGCGACGTCGAGCGCGGCGACACAAAGCCCATCGTCTCGAGCGGGATGGAAGGCGTCCAGCGCTGTGAAACCGGGCTGACCGTTCTCGACCGACAGGAGGGCTTCGAAGCGGGCGTTGACATAGCGCAGTATCGGCTCGCGAGACCGAAAATTGGTGGAGATGGGCAGGACGCTGTCCGCGGCCTGGGTCAGGAATGCCCGCCGAGCCTGGATGTAGGCGGCCACGTCTGCGCCGCGGAACCGATAGATCGCCTGTTTGGGGTCGCCGACCAGGAAGAGAGCACCTGGCCGGATATGAAACTCGGTCCAGTCGTCGTGAGACGCGCCGGGCGTGCGGTCCCCGCAAAGCCGCCAGAAGATTTCGGTCTGGAGCGGGTCAGTGTCCTGGAACTCATCGACTAGGACGTGCGCGAACCGCGAGGCAAGGGCGGCACGCACCGCGTCATGGTCGCGCAGCAAGTCGCGAGCGGCGAAGATCAGATCATCAAAGTCGAGGAGGGCGGCGGAGCGCTTGTAGTCGCGGAAGCGTTCGATCACAGGCTGCACGAGTTGGACGACGTCGGCCAGAACGCGCGCTGCGATGGCCTGTGAGAGCGCAGACCAGCTGTTGCAACAGGCCGTGTAACGCGCCTCGGCGGCGGCGCACAGACGGTCACCATCGGCTTTGGCCAGGCCCGCGCGCTTGGCCGCGTCGCCCCATTTTCCCTTCTTCTGGTATTTCTTGAAGGTGCCCGTAGTGGTGAAAAGATCGGGATGTGGTCGGGTGAGCAACAGCCGCACGAGGCCCGAGGCGCTCTCGGGTGATGGCGCGGACGCCACGGCATCCGCCGCCTCGGAGAACTGTTGTGCGATGACGACGGTGTCGGCTTCCTCGGCGGGCGTACCCCGCAGAAAGTCCGCAAGTTCATTGACGGCAGTTCGGAAGGCGCCGACGAGCGGCGCTGCGGCGGTCGGCGCATCAACGGTCAGGACCCGCCGGCTTCTCAGGTGGGTGAGGATCTTTCGGATTAGCCCGACCGTTTCGGCCGGATCCTCGAGCACCATTTCGGCCAGGAGATGTCCGGCATCGCCGTCGAGCTCTTCCCGTAGCCAGGTCTCGATAATCTCGATGAATGCGAGATCGGCCTGGTTACGATCCATCACGGTCGCGCCGGGGTCGATGTCGGCTTCGACAGGATAGGGTTTGATCAGCCGTTGGCAAAAGCCATGGATGGTCGAGCAGGTGATTTCGTCGATCGCTGCGATGGCGGCGGCAAGATTGCGGCGATGCGCATCGGATAGGCCATTGGGCAGAGCGATGCGGAGCTCAACTGGGATCTTGTCCGCGTTCAAGTCGTCGACGAATTCGCGCACGCGAATGAGAAGCTCGCTCGCCGCAAGCTCGGTGAAGGTGACAGCCGCGATCGTCTTGGGCGCGACGCCCTCAGCGAGCATCATCGCGATCCGGCCCGCCATGACGGCGGTCTTGCCGGAGCCCGCGCCGGCTTCGACGAGAAGCGAGCGGTCGTGCACTGATATCGCGGCACGGCGCGCGTTGTCGTCGGCGAGGGGTTTCAGGGACGCGGTCATTACGGGGCTTCCCAGACGTGCGTGGCCGCGCCCAGGCGCTCGAGGGCCGCGGCGTTCTTGCGCTTGCAATAGGTAGCCGCCGCATTGGCGGGCAACGCGAAGCCAAGGTCGTCATAAGCGCCCCCCGTATCCGCGCCCAACACGCCGGCGCCGGATAGAAGGCTCTCACGCGACGCATTCAGATAGGCACTGACCTGCGTGAGGGTCGCCTCGGCGTCCGCGAGCCGCAGATCGATTTCGGCGCGGGGATAGAGGAGGGATGCACGGATCTCGACATCCCCGCCGAGCAGCGCCTTGACGGCGAAGGCATAGAGGCAGCGCTGGAGCTCCTTGCCGCCATCCAGAATAATGCTGTCCTTGGGGACCCGACCGGTCTTGTAGTCGAGCACCATCGCCTGGCGGCCGTCTCCCGAAATGTCGAGCCTGTCGATGTAGCCTGCGATTTTGAAGCCAGTCCCGGGGATCTCGACGGTCTTCGCTGTATCCCACGGCAGGGCGACGTCGGATTTGGGCTCGGATCCGCCGAAGGGAACCTCGCTGAATGCGCGAGCTCCAGGGAGCGCCTCGCCGCCAAAGGTGAGCGCACGCTTGCTCAAGTCCGCCGCTTCATCGAGCGTGCGTCGCCAGATCATACGCGGCGGGACAGCGCGTTCGGTCTCCCAGAGTTCAGCGACATGGGCCGCGGCTCCGTCCACGGCGGCGAAGATTTCCTCAGGTGTTGATACTGACAGCCCAGTCTTGGCCTCAAGTGCGCGGAGGGCGATGTCGAGGGTAAGGTGGACGAGATCGCCCATGGCCAGCGCATCCAGAACCAGCGGATCTTCACCGCTTTCCGGGGCCGCCCATCTGAGACCGTAGCGCCAGACGAAGCCGATCGGATTCCGTAGCAGCTGACGAAGGGAGCTAGCCGATTGGGTCCGGTCCAGAATAGCCCGGATCACGGGATGATCGGGCCGAATGAGACCGTCGTGGGGCGTGATGTCTTGGCGCATCCAGTCGCGCCAGCAACCGGCGGCGGCCAAGGCTTGCGGCAGGGTTCGGAACTCCTGCGGGCGCGCCAGAAGTCGATCGGTCTCGCTGAACGCGTGTTCCGGAATTCGGTTGCGCGGCAGATAGATTTCGTCGGCATGCCCCTGGAGGAGCGTGCTGCGTCCAAGCAGTCGGCCATCTCCATCGCGGCGGGCGCGGGACAGGACGACCTGACGCTCGGTCGTGGCAAGGATGGTCTCGAAATCCCTTCGATCGGCGGCGCCGACAGGCAGCGGATCGAGTTCGGCGGTCGGGATGATGTGATCGGAGAGTAGGCGATCCTCCGAAATCCCGCGCGGCCAGCGCGACGAGTTGAGCCCCAAGAGTCGCACGAAACGGCGGGGAGATGCCGCAAGCGCGCTTGCCGGCATCCACGCCACGGAAACACAGGCGTCCAGACCGTCATCCAGCTTGAGCGCCTCAAGGGTCATATCGACGGAGGCGGCCGGTCCAGCGAGCAATGCCTTCCGCCAGATGGCGAGCGCACGACCGGTCAGGAGGGCGGCCCCAGTCGTCGGGGCGGCAACGCTACCCTCGGTGAGCATGGAGACGATGTCGCGCAATGCCGGACCATGGTCCGTTCCATCGGGCCAATCTTCCGCGCCCAAACGATCAATGAGACGAGACCATGCCCTCGGGGAAGCGAGTGGAGCATCGGCGGGCAGAATGCGGGTCCAACCCTGCGGCAGCGCCTGAAACGGGCCGGGATAGGCCGCCAGCAAACCCGCAAGGCGCCGCATCCTGGTCTGCGACAGGCCACGCACCAGAATATCGGCCAGCGCCGCCGCGGCCTGTCCTTCCCTACAGGCCGTCACCTTCACGCCATGCGTGAAGTGAATGTCGAAATTCGCGTCGGCGCGCAGCGCGAGGAGGTGATCGTCGTAGTCTGCCGGATTTACCGAAGCGATGGCGATGTCTGATGGCTCGGCTGCTCCCGAAGCGATGAGACTTCGCGCCCACCGGAGGGATTCGATCACTTCATGGATTGCGGTCGCGGCGCTGACGGCGTCGATATTCGGCGAGCAGGGCTTGGTCCGATCAATAGCGACGACCTCGCCATCGAGCCACGCGGGAACCGATCGAGGACCAGCACTCCATCGCACGGACAATCGCGCGGCGATCGCGTGCAGTAGGGGACGCCAGCAGGGCGAAAGCTCCGTTATGCCGACAATCTCGATGGGGCCGAACAAGGCCTCGGCATGATCAAGCCGGCGCAATGCCGCGGTCACAATATCGGTCGGGCGCATCATGGCCGGCGGCAGAGCTGCGAGGACCGCGCGCTCCAGCTGGGCGATTGAAGCCAGCCGACTATGGTCGGGGGCTCTTGCCTGGAGGTCGATCCCGGCCCGCCAGGCCTTCTGTAAGGTGTCAACCGCTGCGCCAACCATGCCGGGCAACAATTTCAGCCTGTCGAGCTCGCCAATGTCGGTCTCGTGGAGTGCCTGCTGAACGACGGACCGCAGGGTCTCGTCATCGACCGGTCGCGTCATGCCGCCGGCTAGACGCGCAGCGAGCTGCTCGAAGGTCATGATCTGCAGGCCGTGGCGATGTTCGCGCGCCGCGGCCAGACGCAGCTCGCGCATTGCAAGGCGCCCGTGGGCGATGACGGTTTGTCGTCGCGCTAGTTCCATATCGCCCCTGCTTGGGCCGGAGGTGGCCTTGTCTTGGATGATCGCGAGGTGATGAAGCCTTGACCAGAGCCCGCCGAAGGGAATAATAAATAGACGGGTCGCGTAGGTATGTCCAGATAGTTTGTATGCCTATGGGCTAGGAGGTCACATGGCGGAACCCGGAGCCGGGCTGACTTGGGGAGTGGAGCGTCGGCTCGAATTCATTGATTTCCGCCTGTTCTGGGAGGGCGGCGTCAATCGCTCTGACATCATCGGGAAATTCGGTGTTTCGGTGCCTCAGGCCTCGAAGGATCTCACGCTCTATCAGGAGCGCGCACCGCTGAACGTCATCTACGACAAGAGCAGGAAGCGCTATGTGCCGAGCCCGGATTTCTCGCCCCGGTTCTTGAACCCCGAACCCGCGGAATACCTCAATCAGCTGAGATCGGTGGCCGACGGCGTGCTCGATCGGTCGAGTTCCTGGATCGGTCAGTTCCCAGCGTACGACGCGGCGGCGGCGCCGGTTCGTGGCGTCAGCGCCGGGACGCTAAGGTCTGTGATCGGCGCCATTCGCCAATCCGAAGCCATTGAAGTCAGGTACCAATCGCTCTCGCGCCCCGAGCCGCGCTGGCGTTGGTTGTCGCCACACGCCATCGGATTTGATGGCTTCCGATGGCATGCACGCGCGTTCTGCGGCACCGACCAGCGGTTCAAGGATTTCCTGCTCTCCCGGTTCGTGGAGACGCGAGGCAGGCGGCCCAGCGAGGTCTCGGCCGAGGCCGACACTGACTGGCGCGAAGAGATCGTACTCGAGATCGGTCCGCATCCAGAACTGTCGGAAACCCAGCAGAAGGTCATCGCGCTCGATTACGGCATGCGGGGCGGTAAGGCTCGGATCCCGGTGCGCAAGGCGCTTGTCTACTACACGATGAAGCGGTTGGGCTTGGATGCTGCTCCAACGGTCCGACGCCCGCAGGACCAGCAGATCGTTCTGCTCAATCACGCCGCAGTCGTCGAAGCGACCGGGCGCGGCGCGGCGGTGGATTAATACGGCAGGGCGTGGGCTGAGGGGATGGCCTTCCGCGTTGATCGACAGGTGTTGGAGTGCCCTGGCGGCGGACCCAAACGCCGGGTTGGTGAGTAGAACGGGAGCATGGCAATGCGCTTTATTCACACCGCGGACTGGCAGATCGGCAAGCCATTCAAGCAATTTGGCGACCGGGAAAGCGTGTTGCGGCAAGCACGTTTGGTGGCGATCGAGAATATTGGGCAGCTCGCCGCGAAGGAGATCGG
>CAIYPH010000237.1 GCA_903928045.1 uncultured Rhodospirillales bacterium | reverse complement strand
TTGCTTCTTTTTTCAAAAAGAAGCGCTTCCTTCCTTCTTACTCACATCAAACAATCCCCAACTCGATCACCTTCCGCCCCTCCGCCAACCGCGTGGTGGCCAACGGCGAAAGATCGAGGCTCACAAAACGGCCATGGGCGATCAGTTCTGCGACGCCGCGGCCGGTGGCCGGGGAGTGCTGCATGCCGTGGCCGGAGAAGCCGGTGGCGAAGATCATGTTGGCGCAACCGGGGTGCGGGCCGATGAAGCCGTTGAAATCAAACAGGTTCAGCTCATAATAGCCGGCCCAGCCGCCGGTGAGCTTGAGGGTTTCCAGCACCGGCACGCGATGAGCGAGGGCGGGCCAGACATAGTCCTGGAACATCGCGTCCTCCATCTCGAGCGGCGGCTCGTCGGGGTCCGGCTCGCCGTCATCGGGGGAGCGGCCGCAGATGTAGCCGGGGCCTTCCGGGCGAAGGAAGTTGCCGGAATTGTCGATCAGCATGGGGAAGCCGGCGAGGTCGGCCTGGCTTTTGAAGACGTAGACCATGCGCTTGCGCGGGCGGACCGGCAGGTCGATCCCCACCCAGGAGGCGACGCGGGCCGACCAGGGGCCGGCGGAGTTCACCACGAGGTCGCACGGCACCACGGCGCCATCGGCGAGCATGACGCCGGTGACGCGGTCGCCCTCGCGGGTGAGGCCGCTGGCGTCTTGCGCGATGTAGGTGACGCCGAGCGCGCGGGCCTTGCGGCGATAGGCGGCGAGCAGGCCGGGGCCGTCGAACCAGCCTTCGCTCGATAGGCCGAGCGTGCCGCCGGCGAGGTCATCCACGTTCATGTAGGGGAAGCGGTCGCGGATTTCGCCGGGGCTGAGCAGCGCGACATCGGCGCCGGCGGCGCATTGGATGGCGTGGACCTCGCGCAGTGTGGCGATGCCGTCCTCGCCGGCGAGGAAGAGATAGCCCTGGCGTTTCAGGCTCACCTCGGCCTTGTCGTCGCCCACCGCCAGCAGGTCATGCGCCTGTTCGAGGAACTGGAACCCGTAGCGGGACATCGCGACGTTCACGGGGGTGGAGAATTGCTGGCGGATGGAGGCGCAGGAGAGCGAGGAGGAGGCGATGCGGTAGGTCGGGTCCCGCTCGATGACGGTGATGCTGCCTTTGAACGCCGGGTCGCGGGCGAGATGGTAGGCGGTGGAGGAGCCCACCGCGCCGCCGCCGATGATGACAACGCGCATGGCGCTACTTCCCCTCCGGCCAACGGGCGATGGTGTTTTTGAGGATTTCCGCGAGTTGCGGGGCGATTTTGTAGATGCGGGCGTTGTGGTCGATCTTCACGCCGTCGGCGGGATTGCGCTCGGAGGCGGCCTTCCAGTCGCAGAACATCTCGACGAGATCGAACAAATCCATCCCCGCCACGCCCTCTTCGTAGTGCTCGGGGTGGTGGGTGTTGTGCTTGTAGTGGTGTTGCAGGCCGGGCCAGGCCTCCTTCACCAGCTCCACATAGGGGGGCGTGCCGTAGGAGAGGCCGCGCAGCTTGGGGTAGATGGTGTCGAGGATCGGCTTCTCGACGGCGCTGAATTTGCTCGCGTCATGCACGCGGCCGCGCTCCAACAGCGTGGCGATGACGGTGTTGAGATGGTCGCGCACGCGATGGATGTGGCGCAGGGTCTCGGCGGTGCTGTCGTAATCGGCCATGGTCGCTCTCAGTAGGATTTCGGCAGGCCGAGCACGCGCTCGGCGATGTAGCACAGCACCAGTTGCGGGGTGACGGGGGCGATGCGCGGCAGCATCACCTCGCGGAGGTAGCGCTCGACGTGATATTCCTTGGCGTAGCCGAAGCCGCCATGCGTCATCACCGCTTGTTGGCAGGCCTTGAAGCCGGCCTCCCCCGCCAGATACTTGGCGGCATTGGCGGCGGCGCCGTTGGGGATGCCCTGGTCGTACTGCCAGGCGGCGTTCATCACCATCAGCCGGGCCGCCTCCAGCTCCATCCAGTTCTCGGCCAGCGGATGCTGGATGCCCTGGTTCTGTCCGATCGGGCGGCCGAACACGACACGGTCCTTGGCGTATTGGGTGGCGCGTTCGAGGGCGACGAGGCCGAGGCCGACGGCTTCGGCGGCGATGAGGACTCGTTCGGGGTTGAGGCCGTGGAGGATGTATTCGAAGCCCCTGCCCTCTTCGCCGATGAGGTCTTCCTGGGGGATGACGAGGTTGTCGATGAAGAGTTGGTTCGAGTCGACGGCTTTGCGGCCCATTTTGTCGATTTCGCGGACTTCGACGCGGGTGCGGTCGAGTTTGGTGTAGAAGAGGCTGAGGCCGTTTGTGCGTTTTTTGACGTGTTCGAGGGGGTGGTGCGGGCGAGGAGGAGCATGCGGTCGGCGACCTGGGCGGTGCTGATCCAGACTTTCCGGCCGTTGGCGATGTAGTGATCGCCGTGTTTTTCGGCGCGGGTTTTGAGGTGTGTGGTGTCGAGGCCGGTGTCGGGTTCGGTGACGGCGAAGCAGGCTTTTTCCCGGCCGGCGATGAGGGGGGGGAGGAAGCGGCGTTTCTGTTCGTCGGTGCCGTAGACGACGACGGGTTGGAGGCCGAAGATGTTGATGTGGACGGCCGAGGCGCCGGACATGCCGGCGCCGGACTGGGAGATGGCCTGCATCATGATGGTGGCTTCGGCGAGGCCGAGGCCGGCGCCGCCGTATTCCTCGGGCATGCAGACGCCGAGCCAGCCGCCGGCGGCGAGGGCGGCGTGGAACTCGGTGGGGAAGCCGGCGCCCTGGTCGTGGGCGCGCCAGTAGTCGTCGCCGAAATCGGCGCAGATTTTCTCGATGGCGGCTTTGACGGCGCGTTGCTGGTCGGTGAGTTCGAAGTTCATGGGGGCCTCGGCTGGATCAGGGGGTTAGTTTGCCGGGGGGTTGGGGATTGGGGAAGGCTGTTCTTTTGGGGGGAAGGGCGGCAGAAAGCGTTGATCAAGGCGAGGGTTGGACGATGGGTGTTGATGGGCCGGTGATGGTGGATTTGGCGACGGCGCAAGCGAGCCTGGGGTTCGGGCGGCTGGTGGGGGCGTTGCGGGCGGC
>CAIYPH010000236.1 GCA_903928045.1 uncultured Rhodospirillales bacterium | reverse complement strand
GGCGGCGGCGCCGGCCCCCGCCCAGCAACTCACCGTCTGGCATGATCTCGGCGACAACGGGCAGAAATGGTTCGCCGCCATGGCGGAGGACTTCGCCAAAAGCCACCCCGGCATTACGCTGCGGGCCACCAACTACCCGACCGACCAGTGGTTCGGGCGGGTGACGGCGGCGCTGAATACCGATACTGCGCCCGATCTGATCTTCAACAACTACGAACGCGTCATCCGCATCGTCCAGCAGACCGGCAAGGTGATGGACATGCGCCCGGTGCTGGCCGGGGTTGCCGACAAGGGGTTCATCTCGGAGGGCGATCTGCGGGTGGCGAGCTTCGATGGCAAGCTCATCATCATCCCGATCCAGCCCACCCAGATGGCCCTCGGCGTGCGCAAATCCTGGCTCGAGCGGGTGGGCGAGCCTTTTCCGGCCACCTGGGACGACGTCAAGCGCGTGGCGATGAAGTTCCGCGATGGGCACCCCGACGGCGACCCCAACGGCAAGACCTTCGCTTTCGCGCTCGAGGCGGCCAAGCCGCGCGACCTGATCCATATGCTGGACCTCTTCACCTTCGGCGCCGGGCTGCGGCACACCCTGCTTGACCCCGCCGGCAACATCACGATCGATGAGCCGCGGCACGCGCAAGTGCTGGAGGAGTTCCTCAAGACGTACACCAGCTACAAATTCGTGGCTCCCGACACGATCAACCACTCCTTCGCCGAGATGTACCAGTTCATCGAGGGCGGGCGCGGAGGTTTCTTCCGGGTGGGTGACTGGAACGTCAACAAGTGGGACAGCCAGGCGATCAACGGGGATTTCGTCGTCGGGCCTTGGCCGCAATTCTTTGCGGACACACGGAGTGGTGCGGTGATTGGCGGCATGCGGGGAGTGGCGGTCCCGGAGAATTCGCCGCACAGGGACCTCGCGATCGCATTCGCGCAATACATGCTGACGGCACCGGCGCAGCAGGCCTCGCTCAACATCATGGGGGCGGCGATCCGCAAGGATCTCGATATCGCGGGGCTCTCCCCTCGCCGGCAGGCTTTCGCCAAGCCGACATGGACGCTCTACGCCTATGACTTCCCGGAGTCGGTGCAGACCTGGTACCCCGAGCTGGAAGCTGCGTTTCACCAGACGCTGATGGCGGCGATCAGCAATCCGCCGGCGGATTGGAAGGCGTTCATCGGCAAGACGGCGGGCGAGATGCGCGCGTTGGCCAAGCAGCTCGCGGCCAAGAAGGGGTGAACCTGGTGGGGCAGTGGGGGCGGCGCGAGGGGGTGTTCTACGCCTTCGCGCTCCCCTTCGCCGCGCTGACGGTGGTGTTCGGGGTCTGGCCGATCCTGCTTGGGATATCCGTCTCCTTCACCGCTTCAGCCACCGCGCTGAAGGCCGCCCCCACTTGGGTCGGGCTGGCGAATTACGCGGCGATCCTGGCGGACCCAGGCTTTCTTGCCTCGCTGTGGCGGACTCTGGTGTATGCGGCCTGTGCGGTGGTGGCCAATGTCGGGTTCGCGTTGGGTTATGCGTTGTTGCTGAATTCGCGGCTGATCACCTGGGGGCGGGGGGCGTTCAAGCTGCTGCTGTTTCTCCCGGTGGTGACCCCGGATGTACCGGGCTATGTGGTCTGGCGGTGGCTGTATGATCAGAGTTTCGGCGCGATCAACGCCGCACTGGCCATGGCGGGACTTCCGGCGTTTGGCGGGATTGCTTCACCCAATACCGCGATGCTGGCGATCCTGCTGGCCGAGTTGTGGCACCACGCCGGGTTCTATCTGGTGATCTTCCTGGCCAATCTCGCGATCTGCGAGCGGGCGCTGGAGGAGGCGGCCGACATCGACGGGGCGGCGGCCTGGCAGAAGACGCTCTACGTGATCATCCCGCAGCTGCGGCCGGCGATCGTCATCAATACCGTCTATGCGTTGATCCAGTTCCTCAAGACCTTCACCGTGGTGGTGGTGACCACCAAGGGTGGGCCGAACGGGGCGACGGATTTTCTGAGTTATCACGCCTACCAGTATTTCGATCAGGCCCGCTACGGCGAGGCGACGGCGATGGCGAGTGTGTTGTTCGTGATCGTGCTGGCGGTCGCGATAGCGGTGTATGCGCTGGGTGAGCGGGGGCGGGCGTGAAGCGGGGGCTCGCCTATGGGGTTTGCCTGGTGACCTCGGCGATTTTTGCCTTTCCCTATCTGTGGATGCTGGCCGGCAGTTTTCGCACGACCTCGGCGATGTTGACCGCGCCGTTGCGGATATGGCCGGAGCGGTTCGATCTCACGGGATTCCGCTCGATCGTCGAGGTGGGTGACCTGACACTTCTTCGGGCCGGGCTGAATTCGCTGTTCATCACCGGGGCATCGACTTTGATCGCGGTGGCGGTCACCGCGCTCGGCGCCTACGCGATCACCAGGCGACCG